>JACMOQ010000128.1 GCA_014377905.1 Acetobacteraceae bacterium
CGGCCGGGCATTTGTCGGTGCTCGATTTCGCCGGCGATGTTGATTGGAACCTCAGCCCGCAGGCCCGCGAATGGTATGCACGGATCAAATCGCGGCCAAGCTTCCGTGATATTCTGGCCGACCGGGTGCCAGGAATGGTGGCAGCAAAGCATTATGCCGATCTGGATTTCTAGCCCTACCGAACCGGTCCGGCGTCCAGCAACGCGAGATCCTGGGTCGCCAGATCAGCCGCCTGAGATTCCGGCGCCAACACCATCACCCGCATCCAATCGCGCCGCGCCCCCTGCGGATCATCGCGCCGCTGACGCAGAACCCCGCGTTCGAGCAGCGCTTCGGCATTATCGGGATCGGCCGTGATGGCGCGATCAACATCGTCCAACGCGGCATCCAGCCGCCCGCGTAAGCGGTTTGCCCCTGCCCGCAGCACAAGGATGTCGGCCCGGCTGCGGTCCAGCGCCAGCGCCCGGCTGAGATCATCGGCAGCACCGGCGTAGTCCTTGCGCGCGATCGCCAGGTTTGCCAGATCAATCCACAAATCCGGATTATCCGACACTTGAACAACCGCCGCCTTGGCCGCCTCCAGGGCATCATCGGCACGCCCCGCCAATTGCCAGGCTTGGCTTGCCTGGCTGAACATTGCCGCCCGGAGTGGCGCCGACGTTGCCGGTTCGCCGGCGAGCGTCAGCAGCAGGCGCGCGGCTTGTTCGCCACGGCCAAGCGCGAGTTCTGCCATCGCCAGGCAATGGACCGAAGACGCGCCGCCGCCAGCAGCCCGCCAGGCCTGAGCATCAGTGGCCGCTCGCCGCGGGTCGTCGGGCACCTGCGCGAGGCAACGATCATATTGCGCGCCATCGGCAACCCGTGGCGGCAAAGGCGGGATTGGCAGATTGGGTTCAAAGCGTTCGACCGCCGCATCAAGCCCGGTCGCGGTTTCAGACCAATTCCATAGCACGCCCAAGCCGACCAGCAGCAGAATTCCCCCGCCGACAATCAAGGCCATCTGTGGTTTCATGGTATACCATTGTAGGCCGGTCATGTGAGGACTGGCAAATTTAGCGAGGAGGCGGGGTTGGCATCGTTGATGGTTCTCGGCTTGGGCTATACTGGCCTGGCGACGGCGGTTGCCGCATCCGGTTTGGGTTGGTCAGTTGGCGCCACAACCCGCGGCACGGCAAACCTGATGTCCGGCATCGCGTTGCAGCCGTTTGCCTCAGTTTCTTTTGATGGCGTGACCCATTTGCTGATCACCGCGCCGCCAGATCAGGACGGTGACCCGGCGCTGCGGGCCCATTTGCCGGCGATCCGGGCCGCGCGGGATTTGCGCTGGATCGGCTATATGTCCACCACTGGCGTCTATGGCGATCGCGGCGGCGGTTGGGTGGACGAAACAACGCCCCCGGCACCATCATCGCCGCGCGGCGCGCGTCGGGTGCGGGCGGAAGGCGAGTGGGCCGGCCTCGGCGACCGGTTTGCGGTGGACATCCTGCGCCTCGCCGGAATTTACGGACCCGGGCGTTCAGTGTTTGACGATCTGCGCGCCGGAACTGCGCGCCGGATCGACAAGCCCGGCCACGCCTTTGGCCGCATCCATCGCGATGACATCGCCGGCGCGGCATTGGCGGCGATGGCCCAGACGCCGCCACCGGGCGTGCGGGTGCTGAATTTAAACGACGACCTCCCCGCAGACAGCGCCATGGTTGTGGCCGAGGCCGCGCGACTGCTGAAGATGCCCGAGCCACCGCTGATCGGCTTCGCGGATGCCGCCCTCAGCCCGATGGCGGCGAGTTTTTGGGCCGAGAACCGCAAGGTATCCAGCCGCCGAACCCAGGAGATGCTCGGCCGAAGCTGGGCCTATCCGACTTATCGCGAAGGCCTAGCCGCCATCCTTGCCGAGGAGGGTCGCAACGGTTCCGGCAAGGATCGCCAGGTCCTGGGGCCGTGACAGCCGGTGATCGCCGTCCTTGATGAGCCGGATTTCAACATCGGTGCTGTCGAGCGCTGCTGCCAACCGCAGCGCGGTTTCCCAGGGCACATCCGGATCGCGTTGGCCTTGTAACAGGCGCACCGGACAGGTGATCGGGATAGGTCCGCCCAGCACGAGGTGGTTTCGACCTTCCTCGATCAACCCCATCGTGACCCGGTAGGGTTCGCCGTACTCGCTCGGCACATTGAGGTAGCCAAGCCGCGCCATCGTCACGCGCTCGGCCGGCATCATGGTGTCCCACATCATGGTTTCGGTGAAATCCGGGGCGGCGGCGATTCCGACCAGCCCGACCACGCGGGCTGCCATAATGCGGGCCAGCAGCAGCGCGATCCAGCCACCCATCGACGAGCCGACCAGTAACAACTTGCCCGAGGTCTGGCGGTCAATCACCAGGCGGGCATCCGCGGTCCAGCGCCCGATGGTGCCGTCGGTAAAGGCGCCGCCGCTTTCGCCGTGCCCGGAATAATCCAGGCGCAGCATCGGCCAGCCGCGGGCCGCGCAAAGATCACGGAGCACCGTGGCCTTGCTGCCCGCCATGTCGCTGTTGTAGCCGGGCAGGAACACCACTGTTGGCCCTTCCCCCGGAAGCCGCGCCCAGGCCAACTCCACCCCATCGCCGCGATCCAAACGCCCAAACTGCTCCATGCCCTGCCCTTTCCAACCACATTGTGCGTGATATAGCCCCGCGCATGGACGATTTCCCAGCGACTCGAAGCCCCGGCCCGGTGATCCTGCAAGTTTTGCCGGCGCTGGAAACCGGCGGGGTTGAGCGTGGCACCGTCGAAATCACCGCCGCCATCGCGCGCGCCGGCGGGACCCCGCTGATCGCAAGCGCGGGCGGACGGCTCGCCAGTTCAGTGGAACGCGCCGGTGGGCGGAACATCCTACTGCCATTGGTGGGTCGTTCCCCCTGGCGAATCTGGCGCAACGCGGCGGCCCTCGCGGCGATTATCCGGCGTGAAAATGTATCACTCGTCCACGCAAGATCGCGGGGTCCGGCATGGTCGGCCTGGATTGCCTGCCGACGCACCGGGGCGACGTTCGTTACCACCTATCACGGTGCCTATAACGAGGACCTGCCCTATAAGCGGCGCTATAACGAAATTATGGCGAAAGGCGAGATTGTCATCGCCATCAGCCATTTCATCGCTGATCTGATCCGCACCCGGCACGGGGTGGACCCTGCCCGCATCCGCGTCATTCCGCGCGGCGTCGATCCGGCAATCTTCGACCCCGCCAAAGTAACAACGGAGCGCCTGATTGGCTTGGCCCGCAGATGGCGGCTGCCAGACGGTGCGCCGACCATCATGCTGCCGGGGCGGCTTACGCGCTGGAAGGGTCAGAACCTGCTGGTGGCAGCTTTGGCCAAAATGCAGCGCCGCGACGCGGTGGTTCTGCTGGTCGGCGCCGATCAGGGTCGCGACCGCTTTACCCGCGAAATCGCCACCGAAGCTGCCAAGCTTGGCGTCGCCGACCGGGTGCGCATACTCGGCCAATGTGACGACATGCCAGCCGCCTACATGCTCGCCGATGTCGTGGTCAACGCCTCGACCGACCCCGAGGCGTTTGGGCGGGTGGTGATCGAAGGTCAATCAATGGCCCG
Source organism: Acetobacteraceae bacterium (assembly GCA_014377905.1). Taxonomy (GTDB): domain Bacteria; phylum Pseudomonadota; class Alphaproteobacteria; order Acetobacterales; family Acetobacteraceae; genus CAITOL01. Next base: position 3,588 of record JACMOQ010000128.1, read on the forward strand.
CCCGGTGATTGCGTCCAATCACGGCGGAGCGGCGGAGACTATCACCCATGACGTGACCGGCTGGCATGTGCCGCCGGGGAACGCCGATGCCCTGGCGGCGGCCCTGGATTTCGTGCTGTCGCTCAGCCAGGATGCGCGCGCTGAACTCGGTGCCGTCGCCCGCGCCAATGTCGCGGCGCATTACACCGTCCAGGCGATGCAGGACGCGACCATTGCGGTGTATCTGGAATTGCTGGGATGAACATCCTGGTCATCCGGCACGGGGCGCTGGGCGATTTCGTGATGTCATTCGCCCCGTTTGCCGCCATTCGCGCCCATCACCCCCGTGCCCAGATCACCCTGATGACAACAGCGCCTTTCGTGGACCTCGCCCAATCGGCACCGTGGTTTGATCGGGTGATCGTCGATGCCAAGCCGGCGTGGTGGGATATTGCCGCAGTATTGCGTTTGCGGACGCAATTGACCGGCTTTGATTTCGTCTATGATCTGCAAACGTCTGGCCGGTCGAGCCGCTATTTCTGGCTTGCCCGGCGCGCCGGCTGGTCCGGCGTCGCGGCGGGCTGCTCGCATCCCCAGCGCGGCCCGTTGCGTGAAACCATGCACACCATCGAACGCCAGCGTGACCAGTTGCGGCTGGCCGGGATCGCCGATTTTCCGGCGCCCGATCTGCGCTTCCTGACCGATCGGCCAGGCCCGGCGATTGAACCGCCCTACGCCCTGCTAGTGCCAGGGGCGGCCCCGCACCGGCCCGAAAAACGTTGGCCGGCCGCGCGATATGGCGCTTTGGCGTGCATTCTGCGCGATCGCGGCCTGCATCCGGTGGTGATCGGCGCACCGGCCGACTCCGCCTTGGGTGCCGAAATCAGCGCGATCTGCCCCGCGGCCACCGACCTGATCGGCCGCACCACCTTGCCCGATCTGTTCCCGCTTGCCGCCCGCGCCGCCGTCGCCATCGGCAACGACACCGGCCCGATGCACATCGCCGCTGCCACTGGTTGTCGCTGCGTGGTGCTGTTTTCCGCCGCGTCGGACCCGGCGCTGACTGCCCCGCGCGGGCCGGACGGCGCGTGGCCCACCGTGCTGCGCGCGCCCGTTCTGGCCGATCTGACCTTGGAAAGGGTTGCCGCCGCCGTGGCCTGACGGCATAGAAGCCGGCTGTTTATCCAGGAGCGCCCCACGATGCCCGCGATCACCCTGCCCGACGGTTCCGTTCGCCGTTTCGATGGCGTGGTGACCGGGACAACTATCGCGGCCGATATCGGACCCGGCCTTGCACGTGCTGCCATGGCGATGAAGGTGGACGGCAAGATCGTCGATCTGTCCACCGTCATCGAAAACGATGCAACCGTGATGTTCATCACCCGCCGCGACGAAGCAGCCCTCGAAATGATCCGCCATGACTGCGCCCATGTGCTGGCCGAAGCGGTGCAGGCGCTGTTCCCCGGCACCCAGGTCACCATCGGTCCGTCAATCGAAAACGGCTTTTATTACGACTTCGCCCGCAACGAGCCGTTCACCGTCGATGATTTCCCCGCGATTGAGGCCAAGATGCGCGAAATCGTTGCCGCCAACGCCCCGTTCGTGCGTTCGGTGATGGACCGCGACGCCGCCACCGCCTTCTTCACCGCCAAGGGCGAGAACTACAAAGCCGAACTGATCCGCGACCTGCCTACAACCGAGACCATCACCCTCTACAGCCAGGGCGACTGGATCGATCTGTGCCGCGGCCCACATCTGCGCGGCACTGGCGATGTCGGCACTGCCTTCAAGCTGCAAAAAACCGCTGGCGCCTATTGGCGTGGCGACCATCGCAACGCGATGCTGAGCCGGATTTACGGCACCGCATGGCGCGACCAGAAGGAACTCGACGCGCATCTGCACATGCTCGCCGAAGCCGAAAAGCGCGACCATCGCCGCATCGGCCGCGATATGGACTTGTTCCACATCCAGGAAGAAGCCACCGGCAGCGTGTTCTGGCACCCGAAAGGCTGGAAGCTTTACCGCACCGCCGAGGAATATCTCCGTCGTCGCCTTGCCGCCGGGGGCTACGAGGAAGTCAAAACCCCGCAGCTGGTGGACCGCGTGCTGTGGGAAAAATCCGGCCACTGGGAAAAATTCCGCGAACACATGTTCCTGGCGCGGGTGGAGGAGGAGGAGAAAACCCTCGCCCTCAAGCCAATGAACTGCCCCGGTGCGGTGATGATTTTCAACCAGGGGCTGCGCAGCTACCGTGAATTGCCGTTGCGGCTTGCCGAAATGGGCCAGTGCCACCGCTATGAACCGTCCGGCGCCTTGCACGGCATCATGCGGGTGCGTGCCTTCCAGCAGGATGATGCGCATATTTTCTGCACCGAGGAAGATGTCGCATCCGAAACCGTGCGCTTCGTCGATCTACTGTCGACGATCTACCGCGATTTCGGCTTCCCGGAATTCCGGGTGAAATTTTCCGACCGGCCGCCGGTGCGGGCAGGCGCGGACGACGTCTGGGACCGGGCCGAGGGCGCATTACGTGAAGCCTGCGCGGTGGCTGGCGTCGATTACACCCTTAACCCCGGCGAGGGAGCGTTTTACGGCCCCAAGCTCGAATTCGTGTTGCGTGACGCGATCGGGCGGGAGTGGCAATGCGGCACCTTGCAGGTCGATTTCGTCCTGCCGGAACGGCTCGACGCCGAATACGTCGCCGCTGACGGCACCCGCAAACGGCCGGTTATGCTGCACCGGGCGATTTTCGGCAGCTTCGAACGCTTCCTCGGCATCGTTATCGAACAATATGCCGGCCGCTTCCCGCTATGGATGTCGCCGGTGCAGGTGGCGGTTGCGACAATTGTGTCCGACGCCGACCCCTACGCCGAAGACGTGGCGCGGGCGTTGCGGGCGGCGGGCCTGGCGGTCAAACTCGACCTGTCGAACCAGAAGATCAACGCCAAAGTGCGTGATCACAGCTTGCAGCATGTCCCGGTGATTGCCGTGGTTGGCCGAAAGGAAGCCGAACAGCGCACAGTCGCGCTGCGGCGGCTTGGCGGGCAGGACCAGGAGCTTTTGCCGCTCGACGAAGCGGTGGCGCGGCTGAAGGCGGAAGCCACCGCGCCAGATTTGCGTACCAACACTTGAAACTGCGCCCCCACAGGCGCAATGTTGTGGCAGAGACCCAAACTTTTATAGGAGACCACCATATCCCGAGGACCCATGCCGGCACCGCCCACCCGAGACGGGCCCCGCGTTAACGAAGAAATCCGCGTGCCTCAGGTGCGCCTGATTGACCAGGACGGCGAAATGCAAGGCGTGATGAGCGCGCGGGACGCAGTTCTGCGCGCCTACGCCGTTGGGCTCGATTTGCTCGAAATCAGCCCGAACGCTGACCCACCGGTCTGCAAAATCCTGGATTTCGGCAAATACAAATACGAAATTCAGAAAAAGAAGAACGAAGCGCGCAAAAAGCAGAAAGTGGTCGAGATCAAGGAGATCAAGGTCCGACCCAACATCGATGAGAACGACTACCAGGTGAAGCTGCGCGCGATGAAACACTTCGTCGAAGAAGGCGATAAGGTGAAAGTCACGCTGCGCTTCCGCGGCCGCGAAATGGCGCATCAGGAACTCGGGGTGAAAGTGCTGGAACGTATCCGTGGGGATATGGAATACGGCACGAAAGTCGAGCAGATGCCGAGGATGGAAAACCGTCAGATGGTGATGGTGCTTTCGCCTAAATAGAGTGTGGCGGGCGGGGGTTTTGGCCCTCGCCCGGTTTTGGCTTAAGGCAGCGTGTTCTTTTTGTGAACCAAAAGAACCAAAAAAACTTTCTATCCATGTTTGTCTTTGGCTTGGGACATTGGTGAGTGTGTAAGCTCACTTGGCCGAATGTAAGGTTTCTTGCCTGGGTTCCGATGATCGTAAGAGGGAACGATGGCGACACACCCAATCGATGACCCGATATTGCATCGCTTTCGCTGACCTTAGAACAATGCGCTGATAGTGCGGCGTTGCGGGGCGATGCCTGGTGTCCTGGAATTCATGCGGATCGCGCCAAGAAAATAATCCTTGTTTTAGGGTTGCTGTTCTGTTAGTTTTAACGACATGAACACATCTCGCCATGCCCCCAACCCGTTCGCTGATGCGCCTGAAATGGCGCTGCGGCTGGTTGGGATTTTGCTGGCGGTGGCGGCTTTGATCGCGGCACGATTCCTCAAGAACCCACGATTGGTGATGCTGATCTCCCCGCTGTGGCGCAAGCTGCGGCGGGCGGCGACGCGGCTTGAGCGTGGATTCTGGCCGAAACCGGGGGCGCGCAAGGCGCAGACCGGGCAGCGTGGCGGGCCGCGGCCGGCGGTGCAACTGCCGTCTGGGCGGGGCTGGCTGGTGCGCGAACTGGGCTACGAGGCGGTGGCATTCGGTTTGCGCCTGGAGCATGTACTGGCAGACCCTGCGATGCAGGCAGTGCTGGCGGGCGCGCCGGCAGTAGGCAAGCTGTTGCGGCCATTCGCACGGATGCTGGGGGTGTCTGTGCCGGTTGCGGTTGTTGTGCCGACGGCGGAGGAGGCCGAGGCGACGGTGGTGGCGTATTACGCGGTCGAAGATGTTGGAAAAGCAGGCGCAACCGGTGGAATTGACCCGGATTGTTCAAAATCCCGTTAGAGTGGTGTGGGAAAGGCTTGTTCTATTTGTTACGTTATCGAAACATAATGTTGCCACGCCGGCGCTACAACCCGCTCTCCCGCACCACCACCGCGACCGCACGATCGTACATCCGCCG
>JACMOQ010000129.1 GCA_014377905.1 Acetobacteraceae bacterium
ACATCGGGACCATCGGTCACGTTGACCATGGCAAGACCACGCTGACCGCTGCGATCACCAAGGTGCTTGCTGAGACGGGCGGCGCCGTTTTCACCGACTATGCCAACATCGACAAGGCGCCTGAAGAGCGCGAGCGCGGCATCACGATCTCGACCGCACATGTCGAGTATGAGACTGCCAACCGGCATTACGCGCACGTTGATTGCCCGGGCCACGCTGACTATGTGAAGAACATGATCACCGGTGCGGCGCAGATGGACGGCGCGATCTTGGTGGTGAATGCTGCTGACGGCCCGATGCCGCAGACCCGCGAACACATCCTGCTCGCCCGCCAGGTTGGTGTGCCGGCCCTGGTGGTGTTTCTCAACAAATGCGATATCGCCGATCCTGGTCTGCTTGAGGTCGTTGAGCTCGAAGTCCGTGAACTGTTGACCAGCTACGGCTTCCCTGGCGACGATATCCCCATTGTGCAGGGCTCGGCGGTCTGTGCGTTGAACGACACGCAGCCAGAGCTGGGTGAGGAAGCGGTGATAAAGTTGATGGCGGCGGTTGACGCCTACATCCCGCAGCCGGTGCGTGAAATCGATAAGCCGTTCCTGATGCCGGTTGAAGACGTGTTCTCGATCTCGGGGCGTGGCACCGTGGTGACCGGTCGCGTCGAGCGCGGCATTGTCAAAGTCGGTGAGGAAGTCGAGGTTATCGGGTTGCGTCCGACGATCAAGACCATCGTCACCGGCGTCGAAATGTTCCGCAAGCTGCTCGATCAGGGCCAGGCTGGCGATAACATTGGCGCCCTGCTGCGCGGCACCAAGCGTGAAGATGTCGAACGTGGTCAGGTTTTGGCCAAGCCCGGCTCGATCACCCCGCATACCAAGTTCAAGGCCGAAAGCTACATTTTGACCAAGGAAGAGGGTGGCCGTCACACGCCATTCTTCACCAATTATCGTCCGCAATTCTACTTCCGCACTACCGATGTCACTGGCATCGTGCAGCTGCCGGAAGGTGTTGAGATGGTGATGCCGGGCGACAACGTGTCGATGGATGTGGAATTGATCCACCCGATCGCCATGGATGAAGGTTTGCGATTTGCTATCCGCGAGGGTGGCCGCACTGTCGGTGCCGGCGTGGTTGCAAAGATTGTCCAGTAACACACGAAAGGTTTCAGGTCCGCGGGCCTGGAAATGCTGAGCGATGGATAATCAGAACATACGCATTCGCCTTAAGGCGTACGATCATCGAGTGTTGGATAATAGTACCAAGGAAATCGTGAATACCGCAAAGCGGACAGGTGCGCGGGTGCGCGGGCCAATTCCTCTGCCAACCCATATTGAACGCTTCACGGTCAACCGGTCGCCGCATGTCGACAAGAAAAGCCGTGAACAGTTCGAAATCCGCACCCATCGTCGTCTGCTCGACATTGTCGACCCGACCCCGCAAACGGTGGACGCGCTTATGAAGTTGGATCTTGCCTCCGGCGTTGACGTCGAAATCAAGATCTAGCGCCCGCGCCGGAAGCCTTCCGGCCGGTAATTTTGGCCTACGGACCCGCGCTTGGGTCCCTCTGGGGAAAGAAACTTATGCGTACAGGACTTCTTGCGAAGAAGCTGGGCATGACCCGGATCTTCAAGGAAGACGGGACCCATGTTCCCGTCACGGTGCTGCACCTGGATGAACTCCAGGTTGTTGCCGCGCGCACGACTGAGAAAGACGGCTATGACGCTGTCCAACTCGGCTGGGGCCGCGCGAAGGTCAAGAACGTTACCGATCCAAACAAGGGCCATTTCGCGAAGGCGAAGGTCGAGCCGAAGTTGAAGGTCGTCGAATTCCGCGTGGCCGCCGATGCGCTGCTCGAACCCGGTGCAACTTTGTCGGCGGCCCATTTTGTGGTCGGTCAAAAAGTTGACGTGACCGGTGTTTCGCAGGGCAAAGGTTTTGCTGGCGCGATGAAGCGTTGGAACTTTGCTGGTCTTGAAGCCAGCCACGGCGTGTCGATCAGCCATCGTTCGCATGGGTCTACTGGTAACCGTCAGGATCCGGGCAAGACCTTCAAGAATAAGAAAATGGCTGGCCATATGGGCCAGGACCGCATCACCACCCTCAACCTGGTAATTGCCGCGATTGATGTCGCGCGTGGCCTTGTAATGGTGCATGGCGCGGTTCCAGGATCCAAAGGCGGCTATGTGACTGTGCGCGATGCGATCAAGAAGCCCCGCCCGGCCGATCTTCCCTATCCGGCGGCATTGATCGAGGCGAATGCCCCGACCAGCACGCCCGTCGAAGCAGAGGGTTGAGGACAGCACGATGCAGATCGAAATCAAAACCCTCGAAAACGGCTCGGCCGGTATGGCCGAACTTCCAGAAGCTTTGTTCGGAGCTATTCCGCGCAAAGACATCATGGCCCGCGTGGTCCAGTGGCAGCAGTCGAAGCGTCGCGCTGGCACCCACAAAATTAAAGGCATGGGTGAAGTTCGCGGCACAACCAAGAAGCCCTACAAGCAAAAGGGCACTGGCAGTGCTCGTCAAGGCAGTTTGCGCGCCCCGCAGTTTCGCGGTGGTGGTGTGGTGCATGGCCCGGTGGTTCGTAGCCACGAATACGATCTTCCTAAAAAGATCCGTCGTCTCGGGCTGATCAGCGCGCTGTCGCAGAAGCTGGCCGATGGAAAGCTGGTGGTGCTCGACACCATTAACGGTCCGACCAAAACGCGTGACCTGCAGGCCAAACTTAACGCGCTCGGCTGGAAATCGGCATTAGTGGTTGATCGTGACATTGATGTTGGCTTCGCTTTGGCGAGCCGCAACATCATCGGCATCGATCTGTTGCCGACCGTTGGGGCCAATGTTTATGACATTCTCCGTCATGACGTGCTGGCCATTACCACGGCCGGACTTGAAGGCTTGAAGGAGCGTCTGGCATGAGCGAGACCCAGGTGGTGAAGGCCCCGAAAAAGGGCCCAACCCTGTCGCGCGAAGCGATGTACACGATCATTCGCAGCCCGGTGATCACTGAAAAGGCGACAGCACTTGCTGAGCGTAGCCAGGTGGTTTTCAAGGTTGCGATTGATGCCAGCAAGCCCGAAATCAAGGCCGCGATTGAAGGCTTGTTCGGTGTGAAAGTGCTTGGCGTCAATACGTTGGTGCTCAAGGGCAAGACCAAAATGCACAAGGGCCGTCCGGGCCGACGCTCGGATGTCAAAAAGGCGTATGTGCGGCTTGCCGATGGTCAGTCGATCGACCTGACCACCGGTCTGGCATAGGGCGGGAATAGCTGACATGGCGATGAAAAACTTTAATCCTGTCACGCCCAGCCTTCGTGGCACGGTGCTGATCGACCGCAGAGATCTGTGGAAGGGAAAGCCGGTTAAGGGCCTGACAGAGGGCAAACACTCCACCGGCGGGCGAAATAATCATGGCCGCATCACGAGCTTCTTTCGTGGTGGTGGACATAAGCAAACCTACCGCATTGTCGATTTCAAGCGTCGCCGCGCCGACGTGCCGGCGAGTGTTGAACGCATTGAATATGACCCGAACCGCACTGCCTTCATTGCGCTGCTGAAGTATCAGGATGGCGAGCTTGCCTATATCCTTGCTCCGCAGCGCCTAAAGGTTGGTGATAGCGTCATCTCTGGTGCCCGGGTCGATATCAAGCCGGGCAATGCGATGCCATTGGGTGCAATTCCGGTCGGCACGATTGTCCACAACATCGAATTACGGCCAGGCGCCGGTGGCAAGTTAGCTCGCGCGGCCGGACAGTATGCCCAGCTCGTCGGGAAAGATTCGGGTTATGCCCAAATCAAGCTGATGTCCGGTGAGCTTCGCATGGTGCGCGGTGAATGTATGGGCACGGTGGGTGCGGTTTCTAATGCCGATAACTCGAACCAGAGCCTCGGCAAAGCTGGGCGCAACCGTTGGTTGGGCCGTAAGCCGCATAACCGCGGTGTTGTGATGAACCCGGTTGACCATCCGCATGGCGGTGGTGAAGGTCGGACTTCGGGCGGCCGTCATCCGGTCACGCCTTGGGGCAAGCCGACCAAGGGCTATAAAACTCGTATGAACAAGCGGACGGATCGTTTGATTATCCGCAACCGCAGCAAGGGCAAGGGCTAAGCCATGACCCGTTCCTCCTGGAAAGGCCCGTTCGTTGACGGGTATATGCTGAACAAGGCCGAAGCGGCCCGTCAGTCCGGCCGCAACGAGGTGATCAAGATCTGGTCGCGTCGTTCAACCATCCTGCCGCAATTCATCGGCTTGGTGTTTGGCGTCTATAATGGCAAGAAATTCCTGCCCGTGCAGGTGTCCGAGAACATGGTGGGGCATAAATTCGGTGAATTCTCGCCGACCCGCACCTTCACTGGTCACTCGGCCGACAAGAAGGCGAAGCGGGGCTGATATGAGCAAGCCGAAACATCCGCGCATGTTGGCTGACACCGAGGCGCAAGCTATTTTGCGCAACGTCCATGTCTCGCCGCGCAAGCTGAATCTGGTTGCCGGTCTGATCCGCAACCGTTCCGCTGCCAATGCCGTCGCCACCCTGACCTTTAGCAAGCGCCGCATAGCCCAGACAGTGAAGAAACTGCTGGAGAGTGCGATCGCCAATGCTGAGAATAATCATGGTCTCGATGTTGATCGTTTGTATATCCACCGCGCCGAGGTTGGCCGGGCCATAGTCATGAAGCGTTTCATGGCCCGTGGCCGTGGCAAGTCGTCCCGCATCGAGAAGTGGTTCAGCCACATCAAGATCGTGGTCGCCGAACGCCAGGAAGCGGTGCTTGACGAAATGCCTGATGCTGCCACGATTGCGGCAGTGGATGCTGAACTGGCTGCGGTTGATACTGCGGCCTCCGAACAAGGGGCGGCATAACCCATGGGTCACAAAGTAAATCCGATCGGTTTACGCCTCGGCATCAACCGGACTTGGGATAGCCGCTGGTTCGCGGGTTCCGACTACGCGAAGCTGCTGCACGACGATTTTAAGCTTCGTGCCCATTTGCGCGCCCGTTTGTCGGGTGCAGGTGTGTCGCGGGTTGTTATCGAACGCCCGGCGAAAAAACCCCGCGTGACGATTTATGCCGCCCGACCGGGCGTCGTGATTGGTAAGAAGGGCCAGGACATCGAGAATTTGCGCAAGGATCTAGCAAAACTTGCCAAGTCTGAGGTGTCTCTGAACATTGTTGAAATCCGTAAGCCGGAAATTGACGCAACTTTGGTTGCCGAAAACATTGCCCAGCAGCTCGAGCGTCGTGTGGCCTTCCGTCGTGCCATGAAACGCGCAGTGCAGTCGGCCATGCGGCTTGGCGCCCAGGGTATCCGGATTAATTGCGGTGGGCGTCTTGGCGGGGCGGAGATTGCGCGCGTTGAGTGGTATCGCGAAGGGCGGGTGCCGTTGCACACGCTGCGTGCCGATATTGATTTCGGGGTCGCGACTGCGAAAACCACCTATGGCACTTGTGGTGTGAAGGTCTGGATTTTCAAAGGCGAGATTCTCGGCCACGACCCGCTGGCACAAGATCGCCGCGCGGCCGAACAGGCGCCGCAGCGGTAAGGACGGACGGACATGCTCTCCCCCAAACGCACCAAATACCGCAAGGCCCATAAGGGCCGCATCCATGGCTTGGCCAAGGGTGGCACTGACCTTAATTTCGGCACGTTCGGCCTCAAGGCGCTTGAACCGGAACGCGTTACTGCGCGCCAGATCGAGGCGGCTCGCCGCGCGATCACGCGTGCGATGAAGCGTGCCGGCCGCGTGTGGATCCGGATATTTCCGGACGTTCCGGTTTCGTTAAAACCAGCTGAAGTCCGGATGGGCTCTGGTAAGGGCAGCCCGGAGTTCTGGGTTTGCCGGGTCAAACCGGGTCGGATCATGTTCGAGATTGACGGTGTTACAGCCGACCTCGCCAAAGAAGCTTTGGCGCTTGGTGCAGCGAAACTGCCGATCAAGACCAAGTTCATTGCCCGCATTGGGGATGCCTAAGATGGCAAAAGAAATGAAGCCCACTGACGTCCGGTTGAAAACAACCGACGAACTTTCGACGATACTGCTTGATCTGCGCAAGGCGCAATTTAACATGCGGTTCCAGAAGGCGACTGGGCAGCTTGAAGGTGTCGGCGACGTTCGCCGGGTCCGTCGCGACATCGCGCGGGTAAAGACAATTCTGGCGGAGAAGACTTCCTCCGCCACGCAGTCCTGAAGGAGAACGGACGATGCCAAGGCGCGTCCTTAGCGGGCAAGTTACGAGCGACAAGATGAACAAGACCATCACGGTCCTGGTCAATCGTCGCGTCATGCATCCGCTCTACAAGAAATTCATCCGGCTTTCGAAAAAATACGCAGCCCATGATGAAGCTGAGATTTGCAAGATCGGGGACACGGTGCGCATTGAAGAGTGCCGCCCGATCAGCAAGCGTAAAACCTGGATTGTGATCGAACGCAACGGTCAGGTGATCGCCGACGCCGAACCCGCAACCGTTGCAGCATAGGAGGAGGGATAGATGATCTCCGTCGAATCTACCCTTGAAGTCGCCGACAATTCCGGCGCCAAGAAGGTTCTGTGCATCAAGGTGCTCGGTGGCTCAAAGCGTAAGACCGCCTCGGTCGGCGATGTCATTGTCGTCTCGATCAAGGACGCTATTCCGCGCGGCAAGGTAAAAAAGGGCGACGTTCACCAGGCGGTGATTGTGCGCACATCTTTCCCGGTGCGTCGTGCCGATGGTAGTGCCATTCGGTTCGACCGGAATGCAGCCGTGTTGATCAACAAGTCGATGGAGCCAATCGGCACACGCATTTTTGGGCCAGTGGTTCGGGAACTGCGCGCCAAGAAGTTCATGAAAATCATCTCGCTTGCGCCGGAGGTGCTGTAATGGCCGCGCGCATTCGTAAAGGTGATCAGGTTCTGGTTATTACTGGCACTAGCAAGGGCCGTCGCGGTGAGGTTCTGCGGGTTATCCCGAAGGACGAGCGCGCGGTTGTGCAAGGTGTTAATATGATGACCAAGCACACCAAGCCCAAGGGCATGGGACAGCCGGGTGGTATTGTGCAGGTGGAAGCGCCGCTGCATTTGTCCAATCTCAAGCTGGTCGATCCGAAAACCGGAACGGCGAGCAAGGTCGGTTTCAGGGTTCTGGAAGACGGTCGCAAGGTCCGCGTCGCCAAGGCGACCGGCAACCTGATCGAAGGTTGAGGATATAGCGATGAGCGACAAGAAGAAATCCGGCGGCAAGGCCCCCGTAAAGGGCGGCGCCAAAGGCGGCAAAACTGCCGGCAAGGTCGGTGCAAAGGGCAATAGCGCTAAAGGCGGCGCTGGGAAACCCGGTGATCTGCCGTCCCGTGGTCGGGGCGAAGTTAGCTTCACTGTGTCAGCTGAATCAGCCTCGGGAACTGGTGAAATGCCGCGCATGCTGAAGCGCTATCATGACAGCATTCGAGCGGCGATGCTGACCCAGTTCGGTTATACCAATCCGATGCAGGTGCCTCGCCTGGAAAAAATTGTATTGAATATGGGCGTTGGCGAAGCCTCCGGTGACCAGAAGAAGCTCGATGCGGCGGTATCCGAAATGGCGCTGATCGCAGGACAGCGCCCGGTGAAGACGGTCGCCAAGAAGGCGATTGCCGGTTTTAAAATTCGTGAAGGTCTGCCGATTGGTTGCAAGGTTACGCTTCGCAAGACCCGTATGTATGAATTCCTTGACCGTCTGGTGACGATCGCCCTCCCCCGGGTGCGTGACTTCCGCGGCATCACCGGTAAGGGTTTTGACGGACGCGGCAACTTTGCCATGGGTCTTAAGGAGCAGATTGTGTTCCCGGAGATCATTTATGACAAGGTCGAGCAGGTCCGGGGCATGGACGTGGTGTTTGTCACCACGGCAAAGACGGATGCTGAGGCAAAAGCTTTGCTGAAGCAGTTTGATATCCCCTTCGCTGCTTGACAGCGTGCGGGCAGTAGCCGCTTTTTTTTGACACAAGGTTTGGAATACCCCCGGCGTGAGCCGGTTGGTTCCGGAGGGTAAGACAGGATGGCCAAGACCTCACAGGTCAACCGCAACGTGATGCGGACTCGGATGGCGGCGCGCGACAAGAAAAAGCGCGGCGTTCTGAAAGATATCGTGATGGATCGCACGCTGCCGGTTGAAGATCGGTTCGAAGCGACCATAAAACTTGCGCAATTGCCGCGTAATGGAGCCAAGGTGCGCGTTCGTCTGCGCTGTGAACTCACCGGGCGTAGCCGTGGTAACTATCGCAAGTTCAAACTGTGCCGCATCGCGTTACGCGATTTGGCCAGCGCCGGCCAGATACCTGGCATGACCAAGGCCAGCTGGTAGGGATCCGCAGAATGTCAATGTCAGATCCGCTGGGTGATATGCTCACCC
>JACMOQ010000130.1 GCA_014377905.1 Acetobacteraceae bacterium
CGGCGTCGTTGACCAACCCGGAAATCCTTATTCGTTGGACGCTTTCCGCCGGCAGGGCAGCTTCGCCGAAGCCTTTATCGCCGCCTTGCGAGCGGCTGGCTGCGAACCTGACAGCTTCATGGCCGAATTCGGGGCGCGCCAGTTCGAGTTCACGACCGACCCGGCCACGGGCCTGGCGTCCGCCGACCGCGCCGTGATTGCCCGTGAAATGGCGCGCGCGACCGCACATCGCATGGGCGAGCGGGCAATTTTCTCCCCGATCCTCGATCCGACAGGCGTTGGCAACGGGGTTCATATCCATTTCAGTTTCAATGATGCGGCCGGCCGGCCGGTGCTCTACGACACCCGCGCGGCGGACGGCTTATCGGCCTTGGGCCGGCATTTCGTTGCCGGTATCCTGCATCATCTGCCGGCGTTGTGCGCGGTGACCGCGCCGTCGGCGGTGTCCTATATCCGCCTTCGCCCCAATCGCTGGGCGCCGACCCATGCCAATCTGATGTCGCAAGACCGTGCCGCCGCGCTGCGCATCTGCCCGGTCCTGCCGGGCGCCGATATTGCGCGGCAGTTCAACGTGGAATATCGGGTGGCCGACGGTGCCGCGAGCCCCTATCTCGCGCTTGGCGCCCTAGTGTGGGCCGGCGTTGATGGCATTCGCCGCAAGCTCCTGCCCCCGGTGGAAGGCGTGCCGTTGCCCGCCAGCCTCGGGGCAGCCCTCGATGCATTGGCGGCCACGCCCGCGGCCACGGATTGGTTCGGCGCGACTTACCTGTCCGCCTATCTGTTGCATAAGCGCGGCGAACTTGCGTCCCTCGCCGGTCTCACCGAAGCCGAACAATGCATCCGCTACGCCGAAACTTATTGAGGAACACCATGACCCATCCCACCACCCGCGATCTGCCGGTCGTGCCCGCGCACACCACGCTACTTTTTGTTGACGTGCAAAATTATTGCGCCGGACCTGATGGCGGCGAATTCGCCCATATGTCGCCAGCCGAACTCGAAGAAAAGCTCGGCTATTTCTTCCGGGAAATGAAATCCCGCACCGTCCCCAACATGCAGCGCCTGCAAGCCGGCTGCCGGGCCGCAGGGATTGAGGTGATGTACACCCTCATCCGCAACCTGACCCAGGATGGCCGCGACCGCAGTCTCGACTACAAAATCACCGGCTTCAGCGTGCCGCCCGATAGCTGGGACGGCCAGGTAATCGACGCGATTGCGCCTGGCCCGGATGAAATTGTCATCCCGAAAACGTCATCGAACGTGTTCCATTCGACCAACATCGATTACGTGCTGCGCAATCTTGGCACCAAGCACCTGGTGATATCGGGGATCGTGACCGACCAGTGCATCGATGGCGCGGTGCGCAGCGCCTGCGATCTCGGGTATCTGGTGACGCTGGTGACCGACGCCTGCGCGACCTATAGCCAGGAACGGCATGATTTTACCTTGAGGGCGAACAAGGGTTATTGCCGGCAGCGGACGACGGAGGAATTTTTAAGGGAAATAGGTTAAGCAAAAATCTTCTTTGTTTGAAAACAAAGAAACAAAAAAACTTCATCTGTTCCTTGCCGTTGGCGTGCCAACTCTCCGCGGTCCCACGCCAACGGCAACGAAGTGAGAGAAAGTTTTTTAGTTCTTTTTGTTCACAAAAAGAGCGCCTCACCTTCCGCTTTTTTCTCGCCAAACCTTGAACAATTCCAAATTCGCCGGATCGGTCGCCGGATAAAGCCCCCGCGTTGCCGCGCCGCCCCGCACTCGTTCGGTCACGTAATCCTCATAAGCAGTCATTTCGGTCGCCTCGGCCGCCAGTTCATCGGCCAGATGCGCCGGCAGCACGATCACCCCGTCGCCATCACCCACGATCACGTCACCCGGGAACACTGGCGCACCACCGCAGGCAATCGGCACGTTGATGTCGATCGCCTGGTGCAAGGTGAGGTTGGTCGGCGCGCTCGGGCGCTGGTGGTAGGAAGCGATGTCGAGTGCCGCAATTTCCACCGAATCGCGAAATCCCCCATCGGTGACCACGCCAACCGCGCCGCGCATCATCAACCGGGTGACCAGAATGCCGCCGGCCGATGCCGCGCGGGCATCCTTGCGGCTGTCGATCACCATCACCACACCGGCCGGGCATTCATCGACGCCGCGGCGTTGCGGGTGATTGGGATCGCGGAAAACCTCCATGGTGTTGAGGTCTTCGCGCGCCGGGATATAGCGCAGGGTGTAGGCTTCGCCGACCATCGACAGCGCCTTGGGCGGGGATAGCGGCTGCACGTTCTGGATCATCTGATTGCGCATTCCGCGCTTGAACAAGGCGGTCGCCAGGGTGGCGGTGCTGACGCGTTGCAGTTTGGCGCGGGTTTCGGGATTTAGGGGCATGGGGAGGTTTCCTTCTTGCATAAGGGTGTGCGGCTAATAAATCACCGGCTCGGCAACCTCCGCCCCAAACTCGGTCCGCAGAAAATCAAAGTCGCACCCCTGATCCGCCTGCTGGATATGCTTGGTGAACATGAACCCATAACCGCGTTCAAAGCGCGGCGCAGGCGGCACCCAGGTCGCGCGGCGGGCAGCTAGTTCGGCCTCGGACACGTCCATATTGATGCGGCGCGCGTCGACATCCAGCGTCACGATATCACCGGTGCGCAGCAAGGCCAGCGGGCCGCCGATGAAGGATTCCGGCGCGACATGCAGCACGCATGCGCCGTAGCTGGTGCCCGACATCCGGGCGTCCGACAGGCGCACCATGTCGCGATGGCCTTCTTTCAACAGTTTTTTCGGCATTGGCAGCATGCCCCATTCTGGCATTCCGGGGCCACCCTGGGGGCCTGCGTTGCGCAGCACCAGCACGTGGTCGGCAGTGATGTCCCAGCCCTCGTCATCGACTGCTTTCTTCAGCGACGGATAATCGTCGAACACCACCGCCGGCCCGGAATGCTTCAGAAATCGCTGATCCATCGCCGCCGGTTTGATCACACAACCATCGGGCGCGAGGTTGCCGGTGAGGACGGCAAGCGAGCCTTCGCCGTAAATCGGGTTGCTGGTGCTGCGGATCACGTCGGCGTTGAAGACCCTGGCGCCTTCAATGTTCTCACCCAGGGTCTTGCCCGAAACGGTGAGGCAATCGAGGTGCAGATGCGGGCGGATTTCACCCATCAGGGCGCGAATGCCGCCCGCGTAGAAAAAATCTTCCATCAGGTAGTCGGTTCCGGTCGGGCGGACATTGCCGATCACCGGCACGCGCCGGCTCGCGCTTTCGAAATCGGCCAGGCCAATATCCTGTCCCGCGCGGCGCGCCATGGCGATCAGATGAATGATCGCGTTGGTCGAACACCCCATGGCCATGGCAACCACGATGGCGTTCTCGAACGCAGGCCGGGTCTGGATCTTGCGCGGGGTAAGATCCTCCCACACCATTTCGACAATGCGGCGACCCGATTCAGACGCAAGCCGGATATGTCCGGCATCCGCCGCCAGCACCGAACTGCCGCCGGGCAGCACC
>JACMOQ010000131.1 GCA_014377905.1 Acetobacteraceae bacterium
AGGCCAGCACCCTCGCCACCGACAAAGGCCGCATCAACCGGCACATCAAACCAGTGCTAGGCAGCTTGAAGGCGGCAAACGTGAAGCGCGCCAATATCGAGACTTTCAAAAGCGCCGTTGCGACCGGCAAGACCGCCAAGATTGAAAAGACCAAGGCGCGCGGGCGGGCGGTGGTCAAGGGCGGCAAGGGCACCGCGACGCGGACCCTGGGGCTGCTTGGCGGCATATTCACTTGGGGGCTGGCGCAAGGCATTGTCGGCAGCAATCCGGTGCTTGGCGTCAAACGGTTCGCCGGACGGCAGCGCAAGGCGATGTTGACGCTGGAGCAATATCGCGCGTTGGGAGATGCGCTCGCCAAGCTGGAAGCGTTGCGGACGCCGAAGGACAAGGAACGGCATCACGCGTTGGGGCTGGCGGCTATCCGGTTCCTGGCATTGACCGGCGCGCGGCGCGGCGACGCTGTTGATCTGAAATGGGCATGGGTTGACGCGCCGAACTCGACGCTGCGGCTGGGCGATAGCAAGACGGGTGAAAGCGTCCGTCCTATCGGTCACGCGGCTATCAAGGTGCTGGCAGACCTGACGCGAATATCCGATCACGTCTTTGCGGCAGGTCCCGATCTGGCGGGCTACCAGAGCATACCCAAACTTTGGAAGAAGATACAGACGACCGCGCGACCGGCAGACCTTCCAGCTGAAGCAGTAGGCCCACTAGACGCCATCACGCTACATAGCCTTCGCCATAGCTTCGCGGGTCATGCCGACGAACTCGGCTGTTCCATGCCAACAATTGCCGCGATGCTAGGACAGGCGATGGGTGGCGTGACGGCGGGCTATATCATGAAGCGTGTTGACCGGCCTCTGGTGGCAAGCACGGACCGCGTGACGGGCCATATCGACCGGGCCATGCGCGGCATTCAATCGGAGGCAAGCATCCTTAATCCGGCCTCAACTGTTTGATCGGTCGACGAGAGCATCCCACAGAGACATCATCGGAACCATCTTACCCCATGGCAAATAGGGTCTCCGGTAACATCTACGCGTGCGCGCGAGAAAGTTTTATCTAATCAATTGTAAATGCACGGTTTTAATGATGTCGTTCAACTTGCCGGTGGCGGCACATCCTAGCGGGCGAGGTCACCCTCTCTCGCCCATGCCCACCCCACCTAACCCCCATGGCTGGAAGGGCACCCAAAATGCTGCCTGGCATGACAAGCAGCCCAGCGATTCTTCGTCTGAGCTGGCGATCTCTCGGCTGAATTACTCATGCTCGCCTCTATCTAGTGGTCCAAACCTGACGTTTGGTTCCCACCTTGACGGGTCTGCAAATGACGGGAACTGGGACTTTGTTGCCGTTTCTGTCGGGGTCGCTGAATTTCCGCTAACGTCAGGAGCTGACTTTCGCGATTGGGCGTCATCCGTACCGCCGGCATGACCCACACGCTTCAGATCTGCTTACGTCGGTGGTTCCACGATGCCTCCGGCAAAGGGTTTGACTCGCAACTTTGTCTGGTGATCTGCGGTGCCTTCGCAGCCGGCTGCATCGGCGCCGCGATAGTAAAATTTCTGCCACTTACTAGACGGATCGGCGGGTTGAGCATCCGCCATGCTTTGATGAAACGCTGTACGCGAGACATTCCAATCGGCAAACTGGTTCGCCAACTCGGGATCGTTCTCCAAGGCGGCAAAGCGCGGCTTGAACGCCTCAACACTGCCGCGCTGCACGGGGAAAAAGAACGCGAACGGCTCGCCACGGCTAAATGTGATCCATTCCCCGGCGCGAGTGAAGCGCCAGTTCATGGTAAAGGTAAAGGGCGACCAATCGGTTTCAATGACGCCGGAAAGCGGCGCTATGCCGTCCTTGGCTGCATTGGGCGGGCCGCCAACCCACAGATTCCAGCCTGGCGGCGTGCGAAATATGCCTTCGATGTGAAAGGTCAGCACCCCTTGGCCGAACAGCGATACCGGACCGCGGTGATTTGGCGCCCCGGATTCGGTCCGGATCTCGATCGAATCGACGCCGACACCACCATTCCAACGAGCGGCAAAGCCAGCTGCGGCGCCGATCTCCCAGCCATGGGCGTTGGCAATATTAAGTGGTAAGCAGCGATAGGCAAACGCCTCGGGCGTTTCGTCCATCCATTCACGCCGCGACGACGATGGGCGGATGTCCGGGTTCCAGCCGTCATGGAGAAAGCAAACAAGTTCCATGGTCGCTAGCCTAGTTCACAAGGGCGTTGGCTCAAATCGATTTCCTAGCGTTTTGGCTACCGCCGGTCAGCGCCTGCATCCGCGCGCGCTGCCGTCCGACCTATTGTGCGGTAGCATGCGGAAAAACGTCCTGCAGGGTTTTCTCTTCCGGCAGCACATAGACGATACCGCCCGTGGCAAGGAAAAGTGGCTTTACAACCTGGTCGAAGAAATCTGCCGGCACGTTGATGCAGCCATAAGAAATACGGTTGTCGTCAGGGCTTGGTGACATCAGGCGGCGGCGGCGTTCATCGGTCGGCTTGCCGCGGATGACCCTGTGCAGCGATAGTCCGGACGGATAATTGACCCACAGGATATCAGCCTTGCCCAAATCGTTGCCGAGCACGGCGACATAGCGGCCAGCGGCCGTAATTCGATCCTGCGGGCCGATTGCCGAAAGCGGCCGGTCGCCGATGCCGGGCGGATCGACATCGCCGCGTGCCAGTCCGAGCAACGCCGGCGCCGTGCCGCGCAACCCCCCATCGCCGGCAAAGCCAAAGACCCGGGCGTTGCGTTTATCGACGATGATGAAGGACTTTCCGCCGTTGTCGCCGCTGGCCATGATCCATTTCGCCATGCGCACGACCTCGGCCGAAGCCGCTGCGGCGGTTAGCCGTGCCGGATCGGGAACCGGAGGTTGCGGCGGAAAAGCTGCCGTCGCGGTATGCGCCGACATGAAGACGGCAACCAACCAGCCGAGCAGCCAGCATGCCGCCCGGCCGGAACGTTTCGCGAATATGACCGCCGCCGCAATCAATGGCGGGAGGGCTTTGGCCGCAGCACGGGCGGCGGCGGGAGGGGTACCGGTGGTATGACAATCGGCGCTTCCACGACCGGCACCGGCGGAAGCGGCGGAGGCGGCATCCTGACCCCGCCATTATAAACAACGAGCTGCGGGCCGGGAATCGGCGGGCCCACGACAATCGCTGGCACAGGCGTTGTGGATATCGGCGATATCGGGATCGGCGGTGCTGGCGGAGTAGGCGTTGGTGTGGGCGCCGGTGTCGGCGTGGGTGTGGGCGTAGGCGTGGGCGTTGGTGTCGGGGTCGGCGTTGGGGTCGGCGTAGGCGTAGGCGTAGGCGTAGGCGTCGGCGTCGGCGTTGGGGTCGGCGTCGGCGTTGGCGTTGGCGTCGCAATGGTCCCCGTGGTGCGCGACCCGGCCGTACAGCACGCGCTGGCGAGCGCATATTTCGCAACGCCAGCACCGGCGAGCGTATAGCCACTGAACGTGACGCCAATGTTTGTGCCGGCGGCGGTGCTGTCGAAGTCGGCACGGGCATCGGGCCCGGCGACCAGCACGACATCCACCGGCGCGCCCGATATCGACGTGGTATTGAAGCCGCCCAAGATGACGCCCGTTGTACCATCGGCCAGTTTTTCGGCCTTGGGGAACACCAGCATCCGGGCATCGACGATCGATCCGCCGCTGAGGGTGAAGCGCGCCGAAAAATCGGTGGGCATGGCATAGGATGCCGGATTGTAGCGAATCGCCACCAGCGCATTGGGACCGGTAACAACGACAGGCGGCACCGAAGCGCCAAAGACCACGGTGCCGCCACCGACGCCGGGGCCCGTGCCATCAAAGCCGGCGATCAACGTCATCCCGGCACCAAGGCCCAGGCTTTGGGCCGGGATTGTGGAGCCGCGAGTCAATACGACCGCCCCGTTGAGGATCAGATCATGCCCGGCGCACAAGGCCAGATTGCCGTCGGTCACTGTAACTGCGGCAACCGCCTGGATGGTGACGTTGCGACCGGCGCTGACAAGGATGCTGCCGTTTGTCGTGGTGATCGCGGCGGCGACATTGGCATCGCGGCCGCAGCACAGCACGACATTGCCATTCGTTGCCGTAATTGCGGCATTTACATTGATATCGCGCACCGCCTCCAGCCGCAACGTCGTCGTGCTGGGGGTGGCCGTCCACGATATGGC
>JACMOQ010000132.1 GCA_014377905.1 Acetobacteraceae bacterium
TCACATTTACCAAGCCTAATGATATTGCCCCGGCCACCAATGCGGTCGCGCTCGACAGCACAATCACGGTCGCGACCGCGCCCGACACGGTCACGCTTGCCATCACCGGCGGATTCCGTACCGGCGAGGATGTGCTGAGCGTTCCCAACGCCAATTTGGGCGCGACCCTGCAGGCGAGCTATAATGCGGCCACAGGCGTGCTGACGATCACCAGCATCGTTGGCCAAACGCCGACTGCGGCGGATTGGCAGGTCGCGTTGCGCGGGGTGAAGTTTGTCGATACCAACCCAATTCCCAACCTGCCCACGCGAACTGTGACCACGACCTATACCAAAGGCGCAGTGGCGACCACCAGCACCGAAACGATCAACGTGATCGATCTCGACAGCTCGCCCATTCTCGGCGCGGGTGTGGCCAATTTGGGCAATGCCGGCACCTTCGCCTATGCGCCACCGGCCGGGGTGGCGGGCACGTTGGTGTCCGCGCTGCTGACCGCGGTCGGGGTGACTGATCCTGATGGCAATTCGCAAACCAATGGCGGCGTGCCGGCCACTGGCGGGCTTTCGGTGGTCGCGGTTGATATCACCAAGGGGAGCTGGTGGTACTCGACCAATGCTGGCGCCACCTGGACCCAGTTTGCCGGTG
The DNA here is from genome assembly GCA_014377905.1 of Acetobacteraceae bacterium. Lineage (GTDB taxonomy): Bacteria > Pseudomonadota > Alphaproteobacteria > Acetobacterales > Acetobacteraceae > CAITOL01. Next base: position 646 of record JACMOQ010000132.1, read on the forward strand.
GCGGCCAACCAGCGATTTCGGCGACCAATTCGTTGCATCTGGTGGGTGATGCCAATACCCGCGTCTATTTCCAACCCAATGTCGGGGCTGTTGCTGGCACTTTGCCGACCGCGCTCACGTTCCGGGCCTGGGATCAATATAATGCGGTTGGCAACGGCACATTGTCGGCAATCCCGACCGATGGCGTTTTGGGCGGCCCGAGTGCGACCGGCCCCAACGCCCTGGCGTTCAGCTATTCCAGCACCACGGCGGCTGTGCCGATTACGCTGATCGCGCCAACTGGCGCCATTAGCGGGCGGGTTTGGGACACGCTCGGGGCGGCCAACCTTGCCTTCAATCCTCCGGCCGAAGTTGATAACAGCCTCGCCGGCATCACGGTCACCGCGACATTCACCGACGTGCTGAATGTTGTGCGGACCGTTACCACAACGACCGCGATTGACGGCACGTATAGCTTCGCTGCCGGCACCTTGCCCGATGGCGCGGTGCGGATCACCCTGCCTGTGCCCGGCGCAGGCGGTTTGGCGACCAATGAAACGCTGGTGCTGCAGCGGATCGGCGCTGTCGGGGCCGGTGCTGGCGCATCATCGATCACGCTTGCCGGTGCTGCGGTCAACAATGTTGATTTCATTTACGAAAAGCCGGACCTGGCGCCGGTGATCGCCGGTTGGGGCGGCACCAACGTGCCTGAAATTGGCGCGACCCCGGTGGCACTGAGGGGGTTGGGTGCAACCATCACCGATGCGCCGATCAATACGCTTGGTGGTGACTACGGCGGCACCATCCTGACGGTTTCCCGCACCGGAACCCCGGTTGGGACAGATGTATTTGCCGGCAGCGGTACCCTCACGCTTGCTGGTGGGGTGGTGAGGCTTGGTGGCGCCCCGATCGGCACCTTTACGCAAACGGGTGGCAGTCTGGTTGTCACGTTCAATCCCGGCACGACCGCGCTTCAAGCAGCGGGTGTGTTGGACAATATCACCTATTCGAACACCGCGCCGGTAACGGTGCTGGGTCAGACGGCGTCGATCACCGCGTCGTTGAATGACAATAACACCACGCTCTACACCGGTATCGATCCCGGATCGACCGGGCGGAATCTTGGCGTGGGTGGTCCGCTGACCGGCACGGCGATTGCGACGGTGGCCTTGGCGCCCGCGGGCAGCATCACCGGACGGGTCTGGAATGTGCTTGGCCCGGCCAATCTGGTGTTCGGCACCGGGGGCGATATCGACACCGCGCTGGGCGGCATCACGGTTGCGGCGAGCTTTGTTACGGGTGGCACCACCACCACGATCACCACCACCACTGCGGCCGACGGCACTTATTCTTTCGCCACCGGCACCTTGCCGGACGGGCCGGTCACCATCACCTTGCCGCGTCCTGGCAATGCTGGCCTAGGCGCGACTGAAAATCTGGTGCTGCAACAATTCGGCACGGTCGGGGCGGGGCCTGCGACCTCAACGATTACGCTTGCCGGCCTGCCGATAGCGAATGTTAACTTCATCTACGAAAAGCCAGATGTGGCGCCATCCCTCGGCGGCTGGGGTGGGACCAACATCCCCGAGAGCGGGGCCACTCCCGTTGCGCTAAAAGGTCTCGGCGGCACGATCAGCGACATCCCGATCGATACGCTGGGCGGCAATTATGGCGGCACCATCCTGACCCTGGCGCGCACTGGCGGGCCGGTTGGAACCGATGTGTTCGACGGGTCCGGCACGGTTGTGCTGGCGGGCGGGATCGTATCGGTTGGCGGCACCGCTTTGGGCAGTTTTACCCGGACCGGCGGCAGTCTGGTCATCACCTTCGCCAACGGCACGACGGCCGCACAGGCGACGACCGTGTTGAACGGATTGACCTATTCGAACACCGCGCCGGTGACGGTGCTGGGCCAGACGGCATCGATCACCGCGTCGCTGAATGATCACAACACCACGCTTTACACCGGCATTGATGCTGGATCGAGCGGACGTAATCTCGGCGTCGGTGGTCCGCTGACCGGCACGGCAGTTGCAACAATTGCCCTGAACCCGGCGGGCAGCATCACCGGGCGGGTTTGGGATGTGCTTGGCCCGGCCAATCTGGTGTTCGGCACCGGGGGCGATATCGACACCGCGCTGGGCGGCATCACGGTTACGGCGAGCTTTGTTGTGGGCGGGGTCCCGCGCAGCGTTACCACCACCACCGCCCCTGATGGCACCTATAGTTTTGTGCCCGGCACGCTGCCGGACGGGGCGATCACCATCACCTTGCCGCGTCCTGGCAGTGCTGGACTGGGGGCCAACGAAAATCTGGTCCTCCAGCAATTCGGCACGGTTGGCACCGGGCCCGCGACCTCGTCGATCAATCTCAGCGGCGGGCCGGTGGGCAACGTCAACTTTATCTATGAAAAACCGGACGTGGCGCCGGTGATCGCAGGTTGGGGCGGGACCAATATTCCCGGCAGCGATCAAACCCCTGTGGCCCTGCGGGGCTTGGGTGCGAGCGTCAGCGATACGCCGATTGATGCACTCGGGGGCAATTACGGCGGCACTGTGCTGACCGTGCAGCGGACCACCGGGCCTAACCCGGCTGATCGGTTCGGCGGCGATACCGTATTGCTGATAACCGGCGGCACCGTGACATTGGGCAACACCCTGATCGGGGTTTTCGCCCAATCCGGTGGCAGCCTGGTCATTACGTTTGCCAACAATGTTACCGCACCGCAGATCGCCAGCGTTCTGGATCATCTGACCTACGCCAACACCAGCCCCGACCCGAGCCGGGTCAACGTGATTTCGATCGGTGCGTCGCTGAATGACCACAACACCACATCCTATGGTGGCACCTCGCCCGGGTTTAATCTCGGGACTGGTGGCCCAGTGACCAGCAATCTGGTGATCGCGACGATTGCGATCACGCCGCTGTCGCCGTCTTCGCCGCTGCTGCCGTCTCTGCCGATCCTGACGCCACCGCTTCCGAGCCTGCCACCCGATCCGATCGAGAAATTCGGCTTCGGCGGCGCCAATCGCAACCTGATCCAAGACCGGGTGGGGCGGCCGGAAAACTGGCTGGTCGGGAGCGACGTGCGACGCTTCATCATCGCCAATCAGCGCTCGGTCGAACCGCTGCCGCCCGATATGTTCTACGATACCGACCCAAGCTCGCAATTGACGCTAAACGCCATCCAAACCGATGGCCGACCGCTGCCGGACTGGTTGATTTTCGACAGCCGTGCGCGGGTGTTTTACGGCACCCCGCCTGCGACATTCTACGGCCGGGTCGATATTGCGATCACGGCGGTGGATGAGCAGGGCCACCGGGCTCAGGGCGAGTATCGGATTTTAGTGGGACGCGATCTCGCGGCACTTCAGGAGCTGTTGAAGCCCCCCGGTACAGTGCGTCCGCTGCCTCGCCTCAATGTCAGAGGCCCGATTATTGTGCCGTTTGGTGAACCTGCGGCCGGTGAAGGGCTCGCCCTTGCCGCAGTAGATCCGACAGAAGCTGCCCCGGTTGCCATGGCAGAGCCTTTGCAAAATCCAGTTGACACGACGTCGTTCTTCGCAGCTCTAAGTCAACAAACCAATCCCGGCGGCGTGCGGGCGGGTTTCAGCCAGCAATTACGCGACGCCGGGCGATCGGGACGGTTGGGCCAGGCGCGGGCGTTGCTCCGCACCTTGGACCTTGGCAACACCAGCCGGCCCGCCGCGTGACCACATTCGACGACCAACGGAAGATACCCGCATGCGCCTGACCCTCGATCGCCGAACCAAACCATCTGCCATGGCACGCAGCGTGTTTCGTGCATCGCTGCTGGGAACAATCATGCTGCTGGGCGCTTGCAATTTGCGGCCCGAGGCGATTACCGCCGAGCAGCACCTCGATCGCGCGCGCGGCGATTTTGCGGCGTTGCAAAAGAACTATATCCCGCATGAGGGTAAGCTCACTCTCGCGAACGCGATCGCGCGGACGCTTAAATATAATTACGATACCCAGCTTGCCAAAGCTGAAACGACCTTGCAGGAACGTCAGGTCGACCTCGCCTTTGCCCAAATGCTGCCGCGTCTGGCGGCCGATGCCGGCTACACCTGGCGCACCAGCCGAAACTCGGCGAGAAGCGTGGCTGAGCGCACCGGGCTCCAATCATTGGATTATTCCTACTCCGAGGAACCGCGGCATTATTACGGCAACATGGAATTGTCGTGGAACCTGCTCGATGCCGGGGTGAGCTATTTCCAGGCCAAGCAGCAGGGCTATCGCGCGCTGGTGGCGTTGGAACGGCGACGTAAGGTGATCGAGAACATCCTGCGGTCGGTGACTGACACCTATTGGCGGGCAGCAGCAGCCGAGGAATTGCTCCCCCAGGTCGAACCTTTACTGGCCCGGGCACAAAAAGTGCTCGATGGGTCGCGCGCCGCATCGCGCAACGGGTTACAACCGCAGCTGGCGACGCTCGATTTTCAGCATAATCTGCTGCAGGTCATCACCGAACTGCATCATATGCGCGCCGACCTTGTTGACGCGAAAATTCAATTGGCATCGCTGATTAACGTGCCGCCGACCCAGAAACTGTCCTTGGTGCCGGTGTCGGCCGCGATCGCGCCGCAAACCCTTAATCTGGACATAAGCCGGCTTGAAGAAACCGGCCTGGCGCTGCGGCCTGAATTGCGGATCGAGGCTTATCAGGAGAAGATCGACCGCCAGGACATCTACAAGGAAATGATCCGTATGATGCCGGGCATCGGCGTGCTCGGCAGCGTGAACTACGATTCCAATCGCTATCTCTACAACAACGCCTGGGGCTTGCTCGGGGTCCGCGCGACCTGGAACCTGCTATCGCTGATCCAGGGACCCAAGGCGATCGCGGTGGCCGAACAATCGCTTGAAATCACCCAGCAGCGGCGCCTCGCGCTGAGTGTCGCGGCGCTGACCCAGATCAACCTTACGTACCGGCAATACCTTGGCACCCTTGACGATCTCCGGATGGCAAAACAGGCCGACGAGGTCGAAAGCGATATCCAGAAATATGCCCGCAATGCCGCGCAGGCCGGCACGGAATCGGAGGCCGAGGTGTTGCGGCGTAATCTTTCGGGGCTGGTGGCCCGCTTGCAACGTGATCGCTCGACAGCGGCGGTGCACAGCTCGCTCGCCGGCGTCTATTCATCGGTTGGTGTCGATCTGGTGCCGCCCAATGCCGACCTCGACGATCTGCCGACCCTGGTCCAGCGGGTGACGATGGCGATTGCTGGCTGGGAAGCCGGGCAGTTGCCGGATCTGATCCCCGTCCAGACCGCCGCGACCGACGCACCGACGATTCCGGCGCCGGTTGTTGCGGAAGCGTCGCCGCCGGCTGTGGCCAAGCCGGTTTCGGTTGTGCGCCGTAAACCCGCCAACCCGGCTGGGGCACGTATCGTTGCGTCGGCGGCGCGAGCGGGATAGTCGGCATGCCGTTCAGGCGGTGCGGACCGAGCATTTTGCGTGGCGGTATTTTGGGTGCAGTGCTGATTCTGGCCGCAACAATGGCCACCGCCCAGCCAATACCGGCGCCGCGCGTATTGCCGCTCGATTCCGGGATCGGGGTGCAGGTTGTCGCCCGGCTCGACGCGGTGATCGGTGCGCCGATGGCTGGCCGGCTCAATGAATTTCCGTTGCGCGATGGCGATCGTTTCCAGTCCGGGCAGGTCATCGCGCGGTTTTTTTGTGCCCAGGTCGCGGGCGTGGTCGCGCGCAGCAAGGCAACCCTCAGCAAGAAGCAGCGCCAGCTCGACATCAGTGCCAAGCTGCGCCAGCTCGGCACCAACAACACCGCCGAATATCAGCTTGCGGTGTCCGAGGTGGCCGAGGCGCAGGCCGATCTGGTCATCGCCGAGGCCAACGCTGAAAGCTGCGTGGTCCACGCCCCGTTTGCCGGGCGGGTCGGCACTGTTATGGCGCGTAATTTCGAATGGGTCGCCGCTGGTGCGCCCTTGCTGGAACTGGTCAGCGAACAGGAACTCGAGCTCGAACTGATCTTGCCATCACGCTGGCTTGCGTGGTTGCGCGAAGGCACCGTCTTTACCGCCCATATCCAGGAAACCGGCAAATCCTACCCGGCCGCCATTATCCGCCTGTCCGGCAAGGTCGATAGTGTCAGCCAGTCGGTGAAGGCCTATGGCCGCATCAACGGGGCGGTGGTGGGCTTGCTGCCGGGGATGAGCGGGCAGGCGGAACTGAGCCCACCGCCCAGCGCGCCGTGATGGGCGACACGGTTTCGGTCGGCGCCAATCAGCAGATGCTGCGCCTGTCGGCGTTGTTGCAGGTGCAGTTGCAGGCGCGCGCTGCCAAGCAGACCGAGCTTGGCTTTCTGATGGTCAATGAGACCATTTCCATTGTCCCCTACATGCAAGCCGCCTTGTGGCTGCCCCATACGCGCAAATTGGTGCTGTCTGGCGCAGGCACCCCCGATCAGGACGGACCTTACGCAACCTGGATGCGCGCGGTGTTGCGCTATCTGTCCCGCTTGCCCGATGCCGGCCAGATCCGCGCCTGCTCGGCGGCCAACCTGCCGCCAGCGCTCGCTGCGGGCTGGCACGAACATCTGCCCGATTATGGCCTGTGGTGCCCGCTTACCACCCCCGATGGCGTGCTTGCCGGTGGGTTGGTGTTCGCCCGGCACGACCCGTGGGCAGATGGCGAGGCGGCGTTGCTGCAAGCCCTGACCGCGAGCTATTCCCAAGCCCTGATCTGGCACGATCTGCGCCGCCGCCGCCGTCTGCCGCGTCTGCATCACGGGCGGCGCAATCTGGTTTTCGCAGCCCTTGGCCTGTTGGCGGTGGCCGCAATGATGCTGCCAGTGCGCAGTTCGATCCTGGCGCCCGCCGAGGTGGTGCCGGTTGATCCCACCCCGATCCGCGCGCCCTTTGCCGGGGTGATCGAAAACGTGCTGGTTGCACCGAACGCGCGGGTCATGGCGGGCGAGGCGCTGTTGACGCTCGATACCACCCAACTCGCCAGCCGGGTCGAGGTGGCGCAGAAAGCGCTCGAATTGGCGCAGGTCGAATATTCCCAGGTATCGCGCGAAGCCGTCGCCGATGTGCGGGCCCGTGGCCGCCTTGCGTTGCTGAAAAGCAAAATGGAACAGCAGGCCGCCGAGCTCGGCTACCAGACCAGCCTGTTGCAACGCGCCCGGGTGGTGGCGGCAACTGACGGGATTGCGGTGTTCAACGATGCCAGCGACTGGATCGGCCGCCCGGTCGAGATCGGCGAGCGCATCATGCTGATCGCGGGCCCTGCCTCGCGGTTGATCGAAATGCAGGTCCCGGTTGCCGAAATCGCAACATTCGCGGTTGGGTCCGAGGTCCAGTTTTTCGGCAACATCGCCCCCGACCAGCCGGTGGGCGCCAAGCTCAGCTTTGCCAGCTACGGCAGTGCGACGGCGGCCGACGGCGTATTGTCCTATGTGTTTCGCGCCACCCTCGACCCGGATGCCGAGCCGCAGCGCCTGGGCCTGAAGGGCACCGCCAAGGTTTACGGCGAACCCCGCCCATTGCTGTTGTGGTTACTGCGCCGCCCTATGGCGACCTTGCGACAATGGCTGGCGTTGTAAGCCTCCCGTCCGGGATTACCGGCCGGGTTGCGCGTCCGGACGCCGCGTTGCCGGCATTGCGGCAGGATCTGCAATTGCTGCCCGGGCCAGCGGGCGCGGACGGCATCCCAAGCTGGACCATCCACGACCCGGCGCGCCACCGCTTCATCCGCATCGGCTGGTTGGAGTTCGAGGTCCTGTCGCGCTGGGATCTGGCCGATGCGACCGCGATTGCCCAAGCGGTCAGCGCGCAGACCACCATCCGCGTCACGGTTCGCGATGTCGAGGTGATGGCTGGCTTTCTTGCCCATGCCGGATTGGTTGTGCCATCCGGCCCGGTCGGCCGCGCGCAGCTAATGGCCGAAGCCGGGGCCGGCAAGCTTGGCGCGGCGGGCTGGCTGCTGAAGAACTACCTGTTTTTGCGCCTGCGGCTGGTCAACCCCGATCGGGTTCTGGCCGGGTTGGTGCCGGCGACCAATTTCGTGTTCACCCAGGGCTTTGTCGCGGTGATGGCGGTTCTGGCGCTGGTGGCGTTCTACCATGTCGGTCGGCAATGGGATGGCTTCACCCATAGTTTTCAAGAGCTGTTTTCCCTTGAAGGGGCGTTTCTGGTCGGTGTCGCGCTGTCATGCGCCAAGGTTATCCACGAAATCGGCCATGGCCTTGCCGCCCGCCATTTCGGCTGCAAGGTGCCAGCGATGGGCGTGGCACTGTTGGTGCTGTGGCCGGTGCTGTGGACCGATACCACCGATGCCTGGCGCCTGACCGATCGGCGGCATCGGCTGATTGTCGATGTCTCGGGCATGGCCGCCGAACTGGTGCTGGCGGTGTTCGCGGCGCTCGCCTGGGCGATGCTGTCCGATGGATCGTTGCGCACCGCCGCCTTTCTGTTGTGCAGCTCGACCTGGCTCATTACGCTTGCCATCAACCTCAACCCGCTGATGCGCTTTGACGGGTATTATCTGCTGTCGGACGGATTCGACATCCCCAATCTGCAGGACCGTGCCTTTGCCCTCGCCCGCTGGCGGCTGCGCGAAACCCTGTTCGATTTTGGTGCCCCGCCGCCCGAGATGCTGCCCGCCGCAACCGCGCGGCTGATGCTGGTCTATGCCTATTGCACCTGGGTCTATCGGTTTTTCCTGTTCCTCGGCATCGCGGTCCTGGTCTATCACCTTGCCTTCAAATTACTGGGGTTCTTTCTGATGGCGGTGGAAATCTGGTGGTTCATTGCCCGGCCCATTATGCGCGAGATGCGGGCCTGGATCACCAACCTACGCCCACGCCCGATCAATGCCCGCACCGCGATCACCATCACCCTTGCAGCCCTGGTTATGCTGATCCTGGCGCTGCCGTGGCGCACCGAAATCTCCGCCCCCGCAGTGTTGCGCGACAATCGCCAAGCCGCGATCTTCACCGCCACCGCCGGGGAATTGCAGCGCGCCAGCCCCGACGGACGCAAGGTCGCCGCGGGAGACGTCCTGTTCCAGCTCGGCTCCGAACCCTTGATGTGGCGCCGCCGCCAGGCCCAGGCCA
>JACMOQ010000133.1 GCA_014377905.1 Acetobacteraceae bacterium
GCGCAACGTGCCGAAGCGTCCGGGGATGGTGCGCAACATCCGGCATTTCTTTGAGCGTGGGGAAGTGACGGCGCAGGAATTGCGGACCCTGCACGGGATGGTGACGGAGTTGGCGCAGGGGCGTGGGGCGCGGAAGGGTTAATCGCTACAGATGCCGGCGCGGGTCCATGCGCGCATGTAGAACGCGTATGATCAGAACACCCGCCTCCGTCGTGCGATAAAATGCGATATGGCTGGTGATTTCGGTTGCCCGATACCCGTGACGGATATGGCTTGCATCGCGGCCAAGCTCCGGAAAATCTGTCAGTCGGTTGAATGCGTCGTGCAGTGACAGAATGTATTTCTCGGCGCGGGCAAAGCCCCATCGCTGCAACGATACCGCCGCAATCTGCTGAACATCAGCGTCAGCCTTTTGCGATAGGATGTATCTATTCACCTGGGAGGCCGTTGCGCTCCCTTACGGTCGACCATATGTCACTAACACTGCGGTCGCTGACGCCACTGTCCTCGCCCTCAATCAAGGCAGCGCGAAGCGCGGCAAGCTGGGTTTCCTCGGCTTCGAGCAAACGCAGTCCAGCCCGGACAACATCGCTCGCACTGCCGTAGCGGCCCTGTTCGATTTGGCCCGCGACAAACTGGCTGAAGTGATCACTGAGAGTGAAAGACGTATTTTTACCCATCGACCATGCTCCTGCCCGGAGAGTACCCGTTTTAGGTACTTCGCACAAGCATCACATTACTCCGCTGGCATCGACACCTTCACTGTCGCCGGACGATCGAAATACCGATTGGCCAGCGCCTTCTGGTTCTCGTAGATCGAGCCCTGCAAATCCGCCGGCGGCAGCGGCAACCGAACTGGGACCGGCGTCAGACGAGGTTCCAGGGTCGGCACGCCTGCCACCATCAGGTCGTCGAACGTCTCAATCGCTTTTGGCGGCGCGATCAGGGGCCAGGCATCGGCGGCGCGATACTGGAACAGCAGCAGGCGGCGGTCCTTGTTGGACGTGTTGACCGCCGAGCCATGTACAGCGCGGACATGGTGGACGGTGATCGACCCGGCACGACCGAGCAGCGGGAAGGCGGACGACAGATCGACTTCTTTTTTGCCGGGGTCCATCGCGCCGCAGAACTTGCCGTCGGCGTGGTGGTCGAACACTTTATTGCCCTTGTGCGACCCAGGAACGATCAGCAGCGGCCCGTTGGCGAGGTCCATGTCGTCCATCATCACGCCCACGGCCGCAAGGTCGTCATTGGTGTGGGGGTAAAACGCCCAATCCTGATGCCATTCCACCGCGGCGCCGAAGCCTGCCGATTTGAGGTTGAGCTTGGCGGTATCGAAGCGGATATTGGGGCCCCACAGATCGGTCAGCACTTCCACAATCCGGGGATGGCGCACCAGGGCGGCATAGACGGCGTGGTGCAGATGCGGCGCCTTAATCCGGCGCACCCTGGGCTGGGCTGGGGAATGGGTATCCTCAAGGTCGAAAATTTCGGTGTGCTTGGCAACAGCACGGGATTTTTCCACAAATTCATCGGTGACCCGACGTAGGTCGGCGACCTCTGCCGGCGATAGCACATCAGGAACAACAATCGCGCCGCGTTCGTTATATTCGTCGATCTGGGTCTGGGTGAGCATTGTGTCCTCCGCGTTCTTGCAGGCACGATACGCGTCGAACCAGCCGACCAGCAACCACCAAGCAGGGAAATACGAACCATGGCCCAAACTGTCCAAACCGTTACCGGGCCGATCCCGGTCGCAGCCCTTGGCCGCACCATGATGCATGAGCATCTGTTCATTTCCTTCGCCGGCGCCGAGTACGACCCGACCGCGATCTTCGACCGGCCGGCCTTCGTTGCCGAAGCGGTGAAGCGGTTGCGGGAACTGCGTGAGGTTCATGGCGTGCGCAGCTTCGTCGATCCGTGCCCGATTGAGCTTGGCCGCGATGCCGGGCTGATGCGGGAAATCTCGGAGAAATCCGAAATGCACATCATCTGCACCACCGGGTTTTATTTCGAGGAAATGGGCCTGCCGCCCTACTGGCGGGCGCGCACCGCCGACGAAATCGCCGAGCTTTACATCCACGAAATCACCCACGGCATCGGTGATACCGGCATTCGTGCCGGCGCGATCAAAGTGGCGACCGGGGCGCCGGAAATTACCGAGCTCGAAAAGAAATTCCTCGCCGCCGCCTGCATCGCGCAGAAAGCGACCGGGGTGCCAATCATTACGCATACGCAGGACGGGGTGGGTGGCCCGGAACAGCAGCGGCTGTTCGCCGATGGCGGGGTTGGGGCACATAGCTGCCTGATCGGGCATTGCTGCGGCAATGCGGACCCGGCGTATCATCGGCGCGTGGTGGATGGCGGCAGTTATATCGGGTTCGACCGGATCGGCATCGCGCGATTTCAGCCGGATGAGGTGCGGGCCGACGGCGTGGCCAAGCTGGTGCGCGACGGGTTCGGGGCGCAGGTGATGCTGAGCCAGGACCGCCATTGCGGCTGGAATGGCAAGATGCAGCGCCAATTATCGGCGCGAGAGCAGGCGCGGATCGAGGAACTGCGGGCGGAGGGGAAGTATCCGCCACCCTATACTTACATGTTCACCGATTTCCTGCCTTTGTTACGCGCGCGGGGGATTAATCAGGCGGAGATTGCGGTAATGCTGGAGGATAATCCGCGGAGGTTCTTTGCGGGAGAGGCGATTCCAGGGAAATAAAATGTTCTTTTAGTAAACAAAAAGATTAACTGCCCAGATACAACGCCCCGGCAGACGATAATTGCTTCGCGACACCCAGCGAAACCGCAGTCCAGGGAGGCATCTGGGCAGTTACCAGCGAAGATTTTTGCCTACCCCTTCAACCTTTCCATAGCCCCAACCAAAGCCCGGCGAACCCCCGGCTCCAACGCCGAATGCCCAGCATCGGGCACCATTGTCAGCCGCGCCTTCGGCCACTTCGCCTTCAGCGCGAACGCCGAGTGCGGCGGGCAAATCATGTCGTAGCGGCCCTGGATAATCTCGGCCGGAATGTGGGAGATGCGGTGCATGCCACCCAACAGGCCCTCGGGCGGCAGGAACAGATGATGGGCGAAATAATGCGCCTCGATGCGGGCCAGGCCGATCGCGGTGCGGTCCTGGGCGAAGCTCGACACGGTTTCTGGCGCTGGCATCAGGGTACTGCACGCACCTTCGTAAACTGACCAGACCCGGGCTGGTGGCATGTGGATGGCGGGATCGGGGTTGTTGAGCCGTTTGATGTAGTTGCCGAGCAGGTCGCCACGCTCCGCGGGCGGCAAGAACTCGGCGAAGGTGCGGTGTTCTTCGGGAAACACCTGGGCGATGCCGTGCATGAACCAGTCGATCTCAATCTGGCGGCCGAGGAAGATGCCGCGCAGCACGCAGGCTTCCACGCTTTCAGGATGGGCCTGGGCATAGGCGAGTGCCAGGGTGGACCCCCATGAGCCGCCGAACAGCACCACCGTTCCAAGCCCGAAATGGGTACGCAGCGTTTCGATGTCGGCGACCAGATGCGGGGTGGTATTGGCCGTGATGCCGCCCAGTGGGGTGGACCGGCCACTGCCGCGCTGGTCGTAGATAATCACCCGCCAATAGGCCGGATCGAAGAAGCGGCGATGCACCAAGCCAGCCCCCGCGCCGGGGCCGCCATGCAGGAACAGCACCGGGCGACCGGACGGATTGCCAAGCTGTTCGTAATATAGCGTGTGCCCATCGCCGACAGCCAACGTGCCGGTGTCAAAGGGCATGATCTCGGGGAAAAGGTCACCTTGGGCCATGCGACAATCCTATAGGCAGGCAAGGACCGCTACAACTTCGCTGGGTTTGGCGGTAATAGATCGGCATGGATCGTATTTTGATGGCTTCGGCGGCGCTGGCCGGGTTTGGCGCGGTGGCGCTGTCGGCGGTGGCGTCGCACATGGTGATGGAAACGAGCGCAAATCTGATGCTGCGCGATGCGGTGCAGATGCAGGGTTGGCATGCGCTTGCGGTGCTGTTCGCGGTGCAGTCCGGTGCAGTCCGGGCCGGCCTGGCGTTCGTGGTTGGCATCATCCTGTTTTGCGCGCCGATCTACGCATTGGTGTTCTTTGGACTGAAATTCACCTTCATCGCCCCCTATGGTGGCACCATGCTGATGCTGGGCTGGGGATTGCTCGGCACTTCCGCTTTCAAGCGCCGCTGATGGACGCCGTCGGGGCGGCTTACCTGGCTCCGGAAGGGTTGGAGGCGAGCTTGTTGGGGGAGCTGACTGCCGCGGGAGTGGCCATCTCGTCCTGGCATGGCAGGCTGGCGATCTCGCCCGACGCGCCTGTTGCCAACGCATGGGCGTTGGATGTGTGGACTGCGCCGGCGCTGTATTCGGTTCCTTCGGTGAAAACCGCTGCCGACATTCTGCGCGGCATGCAGCGCAACTGGTCGTCCTACGGGGTTGAACATCATCGTCGCATGGCGCTGATCGCGGCGCGTCTGCCGCCGGTAAAAGCGCGGCGGCTGGTGTTTCCCGAACCGGCACCGACCGGCCATCTCGGCGCCTGGACCTTGCTTGCCCCCGATCTGATGCTGGCAAGCCCGACCAAATCCAGCCCTTTCGTCAACGGCGAATGTCTGTTCGTGGAAGACCGGATCGGGCCACCAAGCCGCGCTTACCTGAAGTTATGGGAAGCCTGCACCAGGCTCGGCGTATGGCCGCAGCCGGGGGAAACCTGCATCGAACTCGGGGCATCCCCTGGTGGCTGGACTTGGGCGCTCGCGAGCCTCGGGGCCACTGTCACCGCGATCGACCGGTCACCATTGGCCCCTGAGATTTCGGCGATGCCCGGCATTACCTGGCGGACGGGCGATGCGTTCAGCGTGGCACCTGAAACAGCCGACTGGCTGTTCAGCGATATCGTCGCCTATCCGGACCGTTTGACAGAAATGGTGACCGCATGGATCGCATCTGGTCGGGTGGCGCGGATCGTGTGCAGCATTAAGTTTCAGGGTGAGACCGATCAGGCTGCCGCACGCCGCCTTGCCACTATACCAGGCGCGCGGCTGATGCATCTTTTCCATAACAAGCACGAGCTCACGTTCTGTTGGGCACGTAATGCGGAAAGTCCTGTTTAGAAATATTAAGTTACGTTTTGTTTCATCAAAAACATTATTTCTTCCGCCGCATAGTATTCTTGCCGAACCAACTTCCCGTCGCCATACTTGGTGCTGTGATTGGATATCAGTCATACGACGCGCAGGGGTGCAATTCGGTATGGGATCAAGTTCGTCGCTGACGACGCGGCAGGGGCCGATACCGGGCGCACTGACGCGCGCGGCCGGACCAGTTGGGCTCGCCCGCCCCACCAAAACTGGTTCTTTGCCAGTGTTGTTCCTGCATATTCCCAAAACCGCCGGCACATCGATGATTACCGGCCTGCGCAACCTGTTCGGCGACGCACGGGTACGCCGGCTGGAAGGCGATGCGACCCTTGATGCACGTGCCTTCAACGATATCGTGGCCGGCGGTCTGGACGGCATTTCCTGTGTGGTCGGCCACCTGCCGTTGCATCTGGTGCGCCATCATCTCGGGCGGTTCCGAATGTTCACTCTTTTGCGCCAGCCGGTCGCGCGGGTTTTCTCGCTCTATCGCTTCCTGCGCCGGGCCAATCCCGCCGAGCAGACACGCCTCGGGTTGCGGCCAGATTTCACCTTCCATGACTTCCTGACTGGCAGCACTCCGGAACTGGTTGCGCAGATTAACAACGGTATGTGCAGAATGCTGTCCGGTGACCCGGCCGCATCAGACCCGGGAGGCGTGCTGAGCAGCGCCACCCCCGACACCCCAGGCATGCTCGATCAAGCGATCGAAACCCTGCGGCGCATCGATTTCGGTCTCGTGGAAGCCATGGATTCGACCCTTGATCTTCTGACCCGACAATGGGGCACCGGACCCGAGCAGGCATGGGAAAACACCACCGAAACATCTGCCGCCGCTTTTTCGGCTGCCGATTTGCAGGAAGTCATCAAGCGCAATCAACTTGACCTCGCTCTGTACGCCTGGGCGGCCGCTGAATTTCCTACCCGTTCCGAAAGCCGCACGCCCGGCCATAGCGCCCGCAGCGACAAAGATTTTCGCCCCGCGTTGGACCAGGAGGTGGAAATTTCCGACATTCCCGGCCGTCGCGGCTTTCACGAGCTTGATCCCGACGGTTTTTGCTGGCTGAAATCCGAACGGCCGGCAATCATCCATTTCCATGCGCCGGCGCTGGCGGCACGGATTATCCTGCAAATCTACTGTCCGTTCGCGCAGTATGATCTCGCGGCCCTCGATCTGCGGCTTAATGGCACGTTGCTCCACCACACGGTGTTGCAGGTGGATGGAGGTTGGTTTTGCCTGGAAACCGACATCGTCCAGATGGTTGCGGGGATGAATCTTCTTAGCCTCGATCCGCCCTGCTTCCTGTCGGTGCGGCGGATTGATCCGGACACCGGGGACGAACGATATCTGTCCGTGGCGCTGCGGGCGATGACCCTGGCGCGCATTGTTAAAGGGTAAAGCTTACCAGCAAAACGCCTGACACCAAACGCAAAGCCAGGATTATGCGGCGAAACATCCGATCACTGAGGCGGGTGTAAAGCATCGTGCCAAACCAAGCCCAGATGGTGAACAGCATCAGCCGTAGCGGCCCCTCAGTTGCGCGGCGAGCCTGGCCGGATCGGTAATAGGCAAGCCACAAACATTGCCGCGGCAAAGATAGGCCGCAGCTTGGCCGCCTATGTCGGTTTTCCCAAAAGCCGGATGATCGCGCGGCAAGCCATGCGCATCAGATGCGCGCAGCACCATGACCGCTGGATCGGGCGCGGCAAGGGCCGCAGATAGCAAGTCTAGGGTGGCGTGCGCATCTTGGGGCCCGGCAACCACCACTGTCGTGCCAGCTTCCAGCAAATCAGCGGCGGCAAGCAGGCTGGGCGCTGCAGCCAGCCGGTCTCCAAGCCCGCCAAAAGCCATCAGCAACGCTTCCGCCCGGCGACGCCAGGCGGCATCCCCGGTGAGGTGATAGAGCCTGGCAAGGACCGCGGCCATCACCCCATTGCCTGCAGGCGTTGCGTTGTCGGCGGCAATGCGGGGCCGCGCTGCGGGGCCGAGCGGAATGTCGGTGGCATCGGACGCGGTTGTGAAATAGCTCCCCTCGCCATCGCCCGCAAACCAGGTTTCTGCCGCCTTTGCCATCGCAATGGCATCGGCAAGGTAAGATTGGGTGCCAGTTGCTTCAAACAGGGCCAGTGCGGCGCGCGCCATGACCGCATGATCATCCAGCAAGCCAGCAGCGGTGACCCGCCCGAGGCGCCAGGCATGGGACAGGCGCAAGCCGTGCGGCGTGGCCGTTGCCATGTTGTCGCGCACGAAGCCGTACGCGGTTTGTCCGACGGCGAGCCAGTCGGGACGGTTGAAAACGAAGGCCGCACGCGCGAGGGCCGCAATTGCCAAGCCGTTCCAATCTGCCAAAACCTTGTCATCCCGGCCAGGGCGCACGCGTTGGTCGCGCGCGTTCAGCAGGATCGCGCGCGCTGCGGCCAGGGTGGCAGTGTCCTCGCCGTTATCGGCCCGACGCAGGATTGTGTGACCCTCCCAATTCCCAGCGGGTGAAACATCGAAGGCAGTCTTGAACGCGGCGGAGGCTGGACCGAGCAGATGATCGATCTTAGCCTCGGTCCAGACGTAGAATTTTCCCTCCACCCCCTCGCTATCAGCATCTTCGGACGCAGCGAAAGCCGCCTGACCATTCACGTTCGCGGCAGTCATGTCGCGGACCATCCAGGCGACTGTTTCGGTCGCACGA
>JACMOQ010000134.1 GCA_014377905.1 Acetobacteraceae bacterium
CGCGGGCCTCAATGTAGGAGCGCGATAAACAGGCGGGGACATTACCGAATTGGCGGAGTTTTGGGCCGAATGGGGCGCCCTCGCCTATGTCGGCGCGGCAATGTGGGCATTTTTTGAGGGTGAGACCTTCGTGCTATTCGCCGCTGCTGCGGGGCGTAGCGGCGGGTTGATCGACCCATGGATCCTGATGGTCAGCGTCTGGCTCGGCTCCTGCGCCGGGGACCAGCTTTGGTTTTATCTTGGCCGACGCTTTGGCCCAAACGCACTGCGAAAAATCCCTGGCGCGGAAAAGCGCCTCGCGGTGGCATTCCGTTTTCTGGAGCGCTATGGAACGTTCTTCGTACTGACGTTCCGTTTCGTTTATGGCATCCGCAACGTGTCGTCGGCCGCCTGCGGAATGGCGGGGATGAGCCGCTTACGGTTCAGCATCTTGAACTTCATCGCCGCCGGCATCTGGGCGGCTACTTTTGTTGGCGCCGGATGGTTTCTGGCGGGCTGGCTTGGGGAAGATGGCGTATGGTGGCTGCTGGCCGGCGGTGGATTGCTGATTTTCACCATTCTGGTGTCGAAAGCCTGGAAAGCTCTGCGGCGCCCGGTCGCTGCCACGCCGTCGGTTTGATCCGGCAGCGTGGCGCGTTGGATCAAATCCCGTCGAACAGCACGGTGGTGATGTAGCGTTCCGCGAAAGACGGGATAATCACCACGATCATCTTGCCGGCCATTTCTGGACGTGCCGCAAGTTTTAAGGCCGCCGCGAGCGCCGCCCCCGATGAAATCCCGCCCGGGATACCATCGGTGCGCGCCAGACGCCGCGCATTGGCGAGGGTTTCCTCGTTCGAGACCTGAATGACCTCATCAATCAATCCGGTTTCGAGAATATCCGGCACAAAGCCGGCGCCGATGCCCTGAATCGGGTGCGGCGCGGGGCTGCCACCTGACAGCACCGGGCTTACCGCCGGTTCCACCGCATAGATTTTCAGACCGGGCTTGCGGGCCTTCAGCGCCCGGCCAATGCCGGTCAAGGTGCCGCCCGTGCCAACGCCGGAAACCACCGCGTCAACGCGGCCATCGGTGTCGAACCAGATTTCCTCAGCGGTGGTCAGAACATGTATTTCCGGGTTCGCCGGATTGCCAAACTGATCAGCCATGACCGCGCCCGGCGTTTCCGCGAGGATTTCTTTCGCTTTGGCGATCGCGCCGCCCATGCCTTTTTCGCGCGGCGTCAGCACCAGTTCAGCACCAAGAAAAGCCAGCATCTTGCGCCGCTCGATCGATACCGATTCCGGCATCGTCAGCACCAGCTTGTAACCACGCGCAGCGGCGACGAAGGCGAGACCTATCCCGGTATTTCCCGAAGTCGGCTCAATGATCTTGCCGCCGGGAACCAGTTTTCCAGATTTTTCCAGGTCCAAGATCATGTTGACCCCGATGCGATCCTTGACGCTACTGATCGGGTTGAAGAATTCGAGCTTTAGGCAGATATCTGCCTTGATACCGTCTTCGGCAGTGATGTTGGGAATGCGCACCAGCGGCGTGTTGCCGATAGTTTCTGCAATGCTGTCGTAAATGCGCCCGCGCAGCGGGCGATCGAAACGAAGCGTCGGTTGACCGGCCATATCATGCCTCCAGTGGCTATTTTACGTATTATTTACGTGTTGTTTTTATTGTACGCAATTTTCGCCGCCGAACAACTGCGCCCTATTTTACGCTGCCATCGCCATCGAGCGCCTTGGCAGTGCCCTTCAGGATATTGCCTTTCAGCTGCGCCTCGGTCGCGGTTCGATTGATCACCAGGAAGGACGGATAGCCACCGTCGACCGTGAAGCGATTGCCCTCGATAAGAATTTCGCGCGTCGGCTGGTCAACCCCACCGATCCCGATCACCACCGCGCCGGTATGGTTTTCCGATTTCGGGCCTTTCTGGATCGTGTTGTTGCGTACAACGACGCTGCCGCCATTGGGCGCTTCGATCTGATAGCTCGACGTGCCGTTGGCACCATCGGCGAGATCACAGCCGATAACCTCCGTACGTCGGGCGCGCGACTTGATGTGATGGGCTTCCTTGGTCTCAAAAAACTTGCTGTTTTCAACCCGCAGCAAATTGATATGCCCGACATAGATGCCGTGGGCGCAGGCCGGAGCGCAGCTCCCGTTTCGTAAAAACTCGCTGTCTTTAATCAGGATTTCGCCATTGGGCAGATCGCCGGCGAGTATCCCGTTTTCGTTGTTTATAAATTTCACATGCTCGATGGTAAGCTTGCCGCCTTGCGCGCGAATGCCGGCGCCGTTGCGATCGGCAACCCGGGCGCGTTGCAGGGTGATATTGCGGATCGTGATGTCGGTGCCATTGGTGATCAGCAGGGCTTTGCCGGAGCAGACTTTGTCGGTGAGCACCGCCGTCGCATTCGGCCCGGCGCCTTCGATGGTCAGTCGATTTGTTGATACCGTCGCACAATCGAAATACTCGCCCGCATCTA
The DNA here is from genome assembly GCA_014377905.1 of Acetobacteraceae bacterium. GTDB lineage: Bacteria > Pseudomonadota > Alphaproteobacteria > Acetobacterales > Acetobacteraceae > CAITOL01. Next base: position 2,478 of record JACMOQ010000134.1, read on the forward strand.
TCCGCACCGTGTCGCCATCTTTTGCCGCCGCGATGGCGGCCGAGGGGGCGGCAAATTCCTTATCCGGCCCCACCTCAAGCACGCGAGCATGGGCGCGTGATGTGGCGAGCGACAGGGCTAGCGCGATCAGCATCAGGCAAAACGCTTTGTTCATGAAGCCTCCATTGCAATAAAAGCGTAGCGCAAGCCAGGCGCTACAGAAAGCTCACCGGATCGACATCGACATCGACCCGCACATCGCGACGGATCGGCACTGTGGCGAGCCAGGTCCGCAATACGGGTTGCACCGCAATGTCGCGTCGGGTTTTCAGAAGCAGGCGGCGGCGGTGGCGACCGCGCAGGATCGAAAGCGGTGCCGGCGCGGGGCCGAGCACGGTGGTGCCATCGCCGAATGGCGCTGCCCGACCAAGCTCAGCCGCAGCGCGGTCAGCCGCGTCCGCGCTATCGGCAGACACGATCAGCGCTGCCAGTCGGCCGAAGGGGGGCCAATTGCCCGGGCGACGCTCGGCGGCCTCGGACTGCATGAAGCGCGAAAAATCCCCACTCAGCAGCGCCTGCATCACCTTGTGTTCCGGGCTGAAGGTTTGCAGCAGCACCCGACCGGGCGCATCCGCGCGCCCCGCCCGGCCAGCGACCTGATGCAGCAATTGCACGGTGCGCTCGGCGGCGCGCAAATCGCCGCCGCCGAGGCCGAGATCGGCATCGACCACGCCAACCAGGGTCAGATGCGGGAAGTGCCAGCCCTTGGCCACAATTTGGGTGCCGATGATAAGATCAACCTCCCGTGCTTCTATCCGGGCAGCAGCTTCCGCGGCGGCGTCGGGGCCGATCAGCGTGTCTGACGCCATCACCAGCACGCGGGCATCGGGGAAGGTGGCAGCGGCTTCTTCGGTGATCCGTTCAACGCCAGGGCCAACAGGGGTCAGGCTGTGGGCCGCGCCGCATTCCGGGCAGGCCGGCGGGATCGGCACGTTGTGGCCGCAATGATGGCATTGCAGCAGCTTGCGGGCGCGATGTTCGACCAGCCAGGCGGTGCAGTTCGGGCATTGCATCCGGTGGCCGCAGGCGCGGCACAAGGTCAGCGGCGCGTAACCCCGCCGGTTGAGAAACAGCATCGCCTGCTCGCCGCGTGCCAGGGTGGCATTGATCTCGCCAACAAGGGCTGGCGCCAGGAAATGTCCGCGCTCCGGCATGTCACTGCGCAGATCGACGAGTGCGATCCCTGGCATTGTCGCGCCGCCATGGCGGTCCGGCAAATGGGCATGGGCGTAGCGCCCGGCCTCGACATTGGTCAGGCTTTCCAGGCTTGGCGTGGCCGACACCAGCACCGTGACGGCGGCGCAAAGCCGGGCGCGAACAATGGCCATGTCGCGGGCGTGATAAACCACGCCGTCTTCCTGTTTGAATGCGGTTTCATGCTCCTCATCAACCACCACCAGGCCAAGATCGGGGAATGGCAGGAACAAGGCCGATCGCGCGCCGACGACGACCATCGCCGCCCCAGCCGCCACCGCGCGCCAGGTGCGGCGGCGGAGGCGCGGTGACAGGTTGGAGTGCCACACCGCCGGCGCCACGCCGAAGCGTGCGGTGAACCGTGCCAGGAACTGCGCCGACAACGCGATTTCCGGCAGCAGCACCAGCGTCTGGCGGCCGAGGCGCAGTGCGGCGGCAATCGCCTCCATATAAACTTCGGTCTTGCCAGATCCGGTCACCCCTTCGAGCAAGGTGACCGAAAACCCGCCAGTTGCCACCGCCGTGCAAAGCTGGTTGGCGGCGGCAATCTGTGCGGGGGAAAGCAAAGGGCCGGGATGGTCCGGGTCTGGCGGCGCAAACGCTGGTGGGGTGGCGATGGTGACCGGGACCAGCCAGCCGGCATCGGCCATGCCCCGAATGACTGCCGATGAAACGCCGGACGCGGCGGCAAGTGCCGCACCACCCAAATTGCCATCGGCGAGGGCGGCAAGGACTTTCTGGCGTGCCTCGGTGAGCCGCGCATTCGGCGCTTGCGGTGCGATCTGCCAGCCAATGAGGGGTGCCTCAGGTTGCAGGGCGTTGACCCGCAACGCCATCGCCAGCACATCGCCCGGAAAGGACAAGGTGTAGCTGGCAATCCAGTCGATCAGCCGGCGCAAATCCTGCCGCATCGGCGGCGCATCGAGCCGGGCGGCAACTGGCCGCAGCCGGTTGTCACCCACCGCGCCATCGGCCGCGCCATCCCAGACTACGCCAATTTCTTCCCGTCGGTTTAACGGCACACGCACCAGATCGCCCGGCGCCAGCTGCATGCCCACCGGCACGCGGTAGTCAAACGGCCCATCAAACGGAAAGGGCAGCAGCACCGGCACCCGCGTTGAACCCACACCCGCGATCGGCAAATCGACCTGGGTGGCAGATGGTACGAGGGCGCGCTTTGGGCGGGGCGGGTGCATCGGCTATGGTCTGCCCGATCTGCCGCACCGATGCGAGAGCTAACCTTTTAAGGACCCGTCCCATGAAGTTTTTTGTCGATACCGCCGACACCGCTGACATCAAGGCATTGGCTGAATCGGGCCTGCTCGATGGGGTCACCACCAACCCGAGCCTGATCGCCAAATCAGGCCGGAAGATCCTCGATGTGGTCGCCGAAATCTGCGCGATGGTGCCCGGCCCGGTGAGCGCGGAAGTCGCGGCGACCGATTATGACGGCATGATGCGCGAAGCCGCCGTACTGCAGAAAATCGCCGACAATGTCTGCGTGAAGCTGCCGCTAACCCCGGATGGCCTGCGCGCCTGCAAGACGCTGACCGGTGACGGCGTGATGACCAACGTGACCTTGTGCTTTTCTGCCGCCCAGGCGCTGATTGCCGCCAAGGCGGGGGCAACCTTCGTGTCGCCGTTCGTTGGCCGGCTGGACGATCTCGGGCAGGACGGGATGGAGCTGATCGCCGACATTGTGCAGATCTATGACAATTACCCGGCGCTGACCACCGAAGTGCTGGTCGCCAGCGTGCGCCATCCCATCCATGTCGTGCAGGCCGCCAAGCTCGGCGCCCATGTTGCGACCTTGCCGCCGAACGTGTTGCGGATGCTGTATAGTCACCCATTGACCGATAAAGGCCTCGCCGCGTTCCTCAAGGATTGGGCGGCGACCGGCCAGACGATAGCCTAAAGCAATGGCAGCCGAGGCGGCGGGGAAGTTCCTGGCCTGGTTGGCCACCGAACGCCGCGCCTCGCCGCTGACGGTTGCGGCCTACGGTACCTCGCTGCGGCGGTTTCTGCTGTTTTTGACCGACCATCTCGGTGGCGAACCCGATCTGGCGGCGCTGGCAACGCTCAGCGCCGCCGATCTGCGGGCGTGGCTCGCGCATGAGGCCAATCGCAAAGCCCAAAATGCTACCAGAGCGCGACATCTGTCGGCGGTGCGTAGCTTTTTTAAGTTCCTGGCGCGCCGCATGGGGGTTAGCAATCCGCAATTGGCGCTGCTGTCGACACCAAGGGTTGCGCGTCCTCTGCCGCGGGCGTTGACCCTGCCTCAGGCCCGCGACGTGGCTGAAAACATCATCGGCACGTCGGATGACCCGGCTATTCAGACACGCGATGTCGCGCTGTTCACTTTGCTCTATGGCTGCGGGCTGCGAATATCGGAGGCGCTGGCCCTCGATGTCGGTGCCGCGCCCTTACCGGGGCGGCAGGATATGCTGCGGGTGGTCGGCAAGGGATCGAAGACGCGGATCGTGCCGGTTTTGCCCGTGGTGCGTGACGCAATCGCGGCGTGGCTGCGCGTCCATCCGACCCCTGAACCCGATGCGCCCTTGTTCACCGGCGCACGCGGCGGGCGGCTTAACCCGCGCATCGCCCAGCGCACGATGGAGCAGTATCGCGCTCTGGCCGGCCTGCCCTACCACGCCACCCCGCACGCGCTGCGCCATTCCTTCGCCACCCATCTGCTTGCCGATGGCGCCGATCTGCGCACCATCCAGGACCTGCTCGGCCATGCCAGCCTTTCGACGACGCAGCGCTACACCCATGTCGATACGGCAGCGCTAATGGAAGTTTGGCGGCGGAGCCATCCGCGCGGGTAGCAGATTTTGCTTGACCGCTGCCGGCACCGTAGCTACAAATCCGCTATCACAGAAGGTGATCGTATTGGGCGACTGGATCTGGGACGCCGCGAAGAACGCCCAGAACCTTGTTCGCCACAGATTGCCGCTGGCCGCAGGCGCTTTGGTGGTCGACACCGATCCCCACGCCGTATCGCGGCCGGACATCCACCCCGACGGTGATCGCTGGCAGACCATCGGTAGCGCCGGCGGAATTGTTGTGTTGCTGGTGGTTCACACCGATCCAGCAGACGCCGATCAGGATGGCCGGATTATCAGTGTGCGGAAAGCAAACCCACGAGAACGAAAGGCATATGCAGATGGATACTTCTAAAAAACCCCGCGGCCTTTCAGAAACCCAGGCCGATCTGATTGCCCAGTTGCAGGCGGCTGCCAACCTGCCCGATTCCCAGATAGATGCCACCGACCCCGACGCCACCGAGCTGCCAGACTGGGCCGATGCGGTGCGCGGCAAATTCTACCGGCCGACCAAAACCCTCAAATCCCTGCGGGTCGATTCCGATGTGCTCGCCTACTTTCAAAGCCAGGGCAAAGGCTATCAGACCCGCATCAATCAGATCCTGCGGACGGAAATGTTACGCGGGCTGGCGCAATCCGCTAAAGCCAAGCGCAGCTAAATCGGCGAACCCTGATATGCAAGGAAGCGGCATACGATGTTGATCCACCACAAAGGGGCATATCTGCATCCTACACGGTGAAAGATTGACAATTTGGTCATGTCATGACGATACCGCCGCGATCGCCCCCGCGATTTGCCAGGACAAACATTCATGCCCGTTCACGCTTTCATTTTCCCCGGCCAAGGCAGCCAAGCCCCCGGAATGGGTCGTGACCTCGCCGCCACCTTCGCCG
>JACMOQ010000135.1 GCA_014377905.1 Acetobacteraceae bacterium
CTTAAGGCGCGGGAGAGTAGGTCGCCGCCAGGTCTTCCAACAACCACACACCAAAATACCGACGCGGGGTGGAGCAGCCCGGTAGCTCGTCAGGCTCATAACCTGAAGGTCACAGGTTCAAATCCTGTCCCCGCAACCATAATATATCCCAAAACCGCCCGTGAACCACAGTTCGCGGGCGGTTTTGTGTTGAATTGTAGGCCACCTCAGGAAACTGCCCCAAGCCATCACACCAAATGGCACGCAACCGACTGCTCACCGCTCAACGAGCGCAACAAGGGCTGCTCAGTCTTGCACCGCGCAATCGCCAAAGGGCAACGCGGATGGAAGCGGCAGCCGTTCGGAGGGTTCATTGCCCCAGGAACCTCACCCATCACCGGAATATGCGGCCGCGTTGCCTCGACATCTGGATCGGGGATAGCGACCGCTGCCAGCAGCGCCTGGGTGTAGGGATGCTGGGGATTGGTATAGAGATTGGCGTTGCTGGCGATTTCAACAATCCGCCCGAGATACATCACCGCAATCTGGTCTGAGACATGGCGTACTACGGCCAGATCATGGGCGATAAACAGATACCCCAATCCAAAGCGATCTTGCAGCGAGCGGAACAGGTTGACGATCTGGGCTTGGATCGAAACATCGAGCGCGGATACCGGTTCATCGCAAATCAGCAGATCTGGCTGCATGGCCAGCGCACGGGCAATCCCGATGCGCTGGCGCTGGCCGCCGGAAAATTCGTGGACGTAGCGTCCTGCCATGTCCGGACGCAGCCCGACCATCTCCAGCAACTCCGTCGCCCGTCCGCGCCGATCGGAAGCTGACGCGCCGATCTTGTGGACGATCATCGGTTCGGCAATGATATCGGCCACGGTCATGCGTGGATCGAGGGCGCCGAACGGGTCCTGATAAATCATCTGCATGCGCCGGCGGAAGGGCCGCATGGTGCTACTATCGGCGGTGGTGATGTCGGTCCCGTCGAAGCGGATATGGCCATCAGTGACCGCCAGCATGCGCAGCACCGCGAGCCCGGTGGTCGATTTGCCGCAGCCGCTTTCACCGACCAGGCCAAGCGTTTTTCCGGCTTCCAGTTGAAACGATACCCCATCGACCGCCTGGACAGCGCCAATTGGCTTGCGGGCCAGAATGCCGCCATAGACCGGGAAATGGACCTTCAGGTCTTCAACTTCGAGGAGGGGGGACTTAGACGACATCGTTGAAGCAGGCCTTCCAATGATTGGGGGCCGCCTCGGTGAGGCTAGGCCGTTCTGTCACACAATGCGCGGTGGCATTGCGGCATCGTGGCTGGAACGCACAGCCGGGTGGCAGTTGGGCCAGATTGGGTGGCTGGCCGTCGATCGGCACCAGTCGCTGCCCAGGAGGCTGGTCAAGACGCGGGATCGAGGCGAGCAGCCCCCGCGTGTAGGGATGGCGCGGCGTCCGATACAGATCGCGCGCCGACGCGGTTTCGACGATCCGGCCGGCATACATCACCGCCACCCGATCAGCATAGCGCGCGACTACTCCAAGATCATGGGTAATCAAGATCAGCGCCGCGCCGGTTTCGCGGGTCAGTTCCTTCAACAGAGCCAGGATCTGTGCTTGCACAGTTACATCAAGCGCCGTCGTCGGTTCATCGGCGATCAGTAATTTAGGCTGGCAGGCCAACGCCATGGCGATCATCGCGCGTTGGCGCTGGCCGCCGGAGAATTGATGAGGATAGGCATCAAGCCGTGCCCGTGCATCAGGAATGCGCACCCGATCGAGCAGATCACCGGCTTTGGCGAAAGCTGCGGCCCAACTTGCCCCCTGATGCAGCACCATCGGCTCACCGACCTGGACCCCGAGGGTCAGCGACGGATTGAGCGAGGTCATTGGTTCCTGGAAAATCATCGCTATGCGGTTGCCGCGGATTGACCGAACTGCATTCTCTGACGCGGTCAGCAACTCCTGGCCTTCGAATTGCACCGATCCGCTGACAATTTCGCCGGGCGGATTGGGGATAAGTCGCAGCAGCGACAACGCGGTGACGGATTTTCCAGACCCGGATTCGCCGACGATCGCCAGGGTTTCTCCGGCCTTGACGTCGAAGGACACGTTGTCAACGGCGGTGATCGTTCCACCCTCGGTGCGGAATGTCGTCGTCAGATTGCGGACCGACAGCAAAGGAGGGGTCATATTCATCAGTGACCCAAACGCTTTTTCAGGTCCTGATCAATCCAGATCCTGGCATAGATCGGGCCGGGCTTGACTGCGCCAACTCGTAACTCGCCATCATAATTTTTCACCCACGGCCACCAAGCGCTGTAAATGTAAGGGGTCGGCAGCCAGAGATAGGGCGCCTTGTCGAGCATTTCGATCGTCATCTCGCGCAGCATTTTCTGCCGCGTCGGCTCATCCGGGGTGCGATACATTTCTGCCACCCGCGCGCTAAAGGCAGGATCATTCCATTGCGACGGGTTCCATACTTGGCCAGGCACGAAGTTCTTGCGAATTGTGGTGGTTGGATTGGTGTGGCCGTTCCCCATAAAATACCCGGCGGTGTTAGTTTGGGTGGTCATCGCTGACAGAAAAGCGCCGTATTCCATCGGCTGGATTTCCATCTTGACCCCGATCATTTCAAGATAGCCGGCGACCAGCGGAAGCAAATCCATATTGTCGGGCGAACAGGCGCATACCTGTGTCTTGAAGGTAAAGCCTTTCGGGTACCCGGCCTCGGCCAGCAGTTTTTTGGCTTTTTCGGGGTTGTATTCGTAAAGTTCTTTGACCGAGGCCGGCATTTCCGACAGCGGTTGGAAGTAGCCGACGTAATCGGGGTGCTGCGGGTAAGCAAATAACTCCGCATTGCCGCCGTAATATTCTTTGACGATTTCAACCTTGTTGACCGCCATGTTGAGGGCGCGACGCACCCTGATGTCATCGAACGGTTTGGTATCGACCCGCATCGAGAGATAAATCCCACCCATCGCCAGCCATTTCGCCCATTTCAGCTGGGGCGCCGATTTTTTCAGACTGTCGACAGCCTGCCAGCGAATGGATTCGAGAATATCGAGCTTGCCTGTGCGCAAAGCCGCGTGCTGGGTCGCCTCGTCCTTTATAATCCGGTAGCTGACTTTATCGACAAAGGGGATTTTATAGCTGTGACCGTCGATTTTTTCCTGGTCCCAATAAGCCGGATTGCGGCTATAGGTCTGGGCGTTGCCCTGGACATACTCGGTCAACTGAAACGGCCCGGTGCCGGTGGCGTTCTTCCAGTTGGCGGCGCCGGCGATTGCCAGTTCCTTTGGCATGATTTGCGAGTAATAGCCCCAGCCGAAACGATAATCCCACTCGGCGTTGTACTCCTTCATCGCGAAAACAACCGTGTAGCGGTCCCGCGCTTCGATGCTGGCGACATGGTCGAAATAGCCCGGGATTTTTTTCGCACTGGCATTCTGGCGGTTGAAGCTGAACACGACATCGTCTGACGTGAACTCCCGGCTTGCCATCACCCCGGCTTTTTCTGGCCACATGATGCCGCGGCGGAGATGGACCACCACCGCGAGCGGGTCTTGCGTCCATTCCCAGCTTTCCGCCAGTTCGCCACGCAGCGCGTCGGTCGGGACCCACGCGTCGGGTTTAAAATTATACTTGCCACCATTGCGCACCGACTTCGACAAGTCGCCAGCAAACAGGGTTTCCAAGTACAGGCCAGCGTCGTGATTTAGTTTCCAGGCAAAATCCGCAGGGTCGAATGACAAGGCCGAGATCGTCACGGAAACGGTGCCGATTTCCAGATGTCCGCCATATTTTGGTGGCTCAGCCTGGGCCGTGCCGGCAAATAGGGCCAGGGCTGCGATGGCGCTATGACGCATTATTGTACTCCGAACCGATTATCGGCTGCCGCGCATGCGGGGATCGAGCAGATCGCGCAAGGCGTCACCGAAGACATTGATGCCGTAGACAACGAATGTCAGGCATAGCCCCGGGGCAAAAGCGAGCCAGGGCGC
>JACMOQ010000136.1 GCA_014377905.1 Acetobacteraceae bacterium
AAAAATGGGTCAACGGCGCTTGGTATTACGCGCGAGGAGGCCACGGGATAATCGAACTGGTGCGCCGGACATAGGCATCGTAGGCAGGATTGCTACCGAGCCGCTTTTCCAGCAAGGCCGCGCCCATCGGGCCAATGATGGCGTAAGTCAGGATGGCCGGGCCAATGGCGGCGATCAGCGCCCAAAGGCCGGTATCGAGTGCCAGCAGGAACAGCCCCCACTGGACCAGAATTTCACCGAAATAATTTGGATGGCGGGAAAAGCGCCACAGCCCGCGATCCATTACCTCGCCGCGATCGCTGCGTGTTGCGCGGAACCGCGACATCTGCTGGTCGGCGATAGTTTCGATCACCAATCCCGCGCCGGCCATGGTTGCGCCAAGCCAGCCGAACAGCCCCAGCCCCGGCGCCACCCCGGTGATTGCAAACAGCGCCGGCAAGGTGACGGCCAGCATCGCCATGCCCTGATAGATGAACACCACGCGCAGGCTGTAGAGCGCGAAATTGCCACCTCGCGCGGCGACCTCGGCGCGGATGGCGGCATAGCGGGGGTCTTCGCCGGCATGGTTGCGTCGGCCGATATAAAGCCCCAGCCGCACGCCCCAGGCGGTTGCCAGGATCAGACAGATCACTGCGCGCGGGCCGGGGTTTGGGGTCGATAGGTAATAGATCCAGGCCATCGCCGCGCAGCCCGGCCCCCAGAAAATATCGACGATGCTGGCATCGCGCAGGCGCAGGCTGATCGGCCACAGCACCAGCACAAATGCCACCAGCGCGAAGCCACCCGATCGCAGCAGCAGCGGCGCTTGGACAGTCATCACTTCGATCATTGTTTCCCCGCTGGCCGATAATTATAAGATATGGGAGCATGGCGCCTGGGCCGCCAGTATGATTGGCTTGCAAAGCCCAACCTTTCCTGGCGATGATGGACGTGTCTGCGAAGGGAAACCTCAAAATTGACATTGCAACACGGCGCGATTGACTGCGATATTCACCCAACGGTGCCGTCGGTGCGCGACCTGCTGCCCCATCTGGAGCCTTACTGGCGCGAACATATTCTGCGCCGCGGGCTGGAACGCGATAATTTTGACATTTCCGCCTATCCGTCCGGCTCGCCGTTGACGTCACGGCCCGATTGGCGCGGCGCGGGCGGGTTGGCGGCGACCAACCTGGCCTCGATCCAGGCGCAATTGCTCGACCCGTTCCGCCCATCGGCGGCAATCTGCAACGTGCTGCACGGCGCGCAGATGATGATGAGCGAGGATTTGTCGCTGGCGCTATGTCGCGGCATCAATAATTGGCTGATCGCCGAATTTCTTGATCGCGATCCACGCCTGCGCGCCTCGATCACTGTGCCGATCCATAGTGCCGAGCTTGCCGCCGAAGAAGTCGAGCGCCTCGCCGGCGATCAGCGCTTCGTGCAGGTATTGCTGCTGGCGATGGCGGAAGTCCCGCTCGGCCGGCGCCAGATGTGGCCGCTTTACCGGGTCGCGGAAAAATACGGCCTGCCGATTGGTATTCATGCCGGATCGAGTTTCCGTCATCCGCCAAGTGCGGGTGGCTGGGGCTCGCTCTATCTCGAAGATTACGTGTCGTTCGCGCAAGGCTTCGCTGGCGCGCTGAATTCGTTGCTGGCGGAAGGGGTGTTCCAGAAATTCCCCGACCTCAAAGTGGTGCTGATCGAGTCGGGTGTGACCTGGATGCCGGCCAGCATGTGGCGCATCGACAAGACCTGGCGCGGCGTGCGCTCCGAAGTGCCATGGCTTGCGCAACTGCCGACCGAGATCATCCGCGACCGGGTGCGCATGACCTTGCAACCCTTTGATGCGCCGCCCGATGTCGCGGCGGTGACGCGGGTGTTGGAACAGCTCGGGTCCGATGACATGCTGCTATTTTCGACCGATTACCCGCATTGGCAGTTTGACGGAATGGACGCCCTGCCCGCTGGCCTGCCACCGGCGCTGATCCAGAAAATCCTGTTCGACAATCCGCGTGCCACCTACCCGCGCCTCGCCGCCCTCCACCCTGTTGGGGAAACCACATCATGAACGTCATCTCGCCCGAACGCCGTGCCGATCCGCAAGCCCAGGCCCATCTCGGCTTCATCGATTGCGACGTGCATCCCTTCGTGAAATCGGGGGCGGATTTTGATCCGTTTTTGTCCGAACGATGGCGCGCGCACCGGATGTCGATTGGCGGACGATCGCGCCAGGGCCTCGGGCGCGGCACCGCCTATCCACGCATGTCACCTGGCAACGGGATGCGCATGGATGCCTGGCCCAAGGGGGGCGGCATGCCGGGGTCCGATCTCGCGCTAATGCAGGAGCAATTGCTCGATTTATTTAACGTCGAATATGGTCTGCTCGCGCCCTTGGTCGGCGGTGCCGCGGGCGAACGCAACGTCGATTTCGCCGCCGCCATGGCAATCGCAGTCAATGAATGGCAAGTCGCTAAATTCTGCGACCCTGAGCCAAGGCTCAAAGGCTCAATCCAGATCACCCTGGAACATGAAGCCGCCGCCATCGCCGAAATTGAGCGCTGGGCCGGTGACAAACGCTTCTGTCAGGTCAATATTGCGCCGCGCGGCCTCGAACCACTTGGCCGCCGCCGATACCGCAAAATCCTTGCCGCCTGTGCGGCTAATGGATTCCCGATCTCGCTCCATCTCGGCGGCACCAGCGGGCATGCCTCAACCGGCGGCGGCTGGCCGTCGTTCTATCACGAGGAACACCCATCTTACGTCCAGACCATGCAAACGCTGGTCACCAGCCTGGTCTGCGAGGGTACGTTCGAGGAAATCCCCGACCTTAAAGTCGTGCTCGTCGAAGGCGGCTTCGCCTGGGTGCCGGCATTGTCGTGGCGGCTCGACCGCAACTGGAAGCGCCTTAAGGCCGAAGCGCCGAGCTTGACCAAAGCGCCGTCCGAATATGTCCACCAGCATTTCTGGGTCACTACCCAGCCGATCGAAGAACCCGAACGACCCGATGACATGCTGGCGATCCTCGATTGGATCGGGCCAGACCGGATCATGTTTTCGACCGACTACCCGCATTGGGACCAGGACGACCCGCGCTACGCCTTCAAGGTCAAACTGCCCGCCGACTGGAACCGAATGATCTTCCGAGACAACGCGCGCGCGCTATATCGGCTGGATTGATGGCCAAGCACGTCGTTGCACGCGCCAGCGAAATCCCCCCTGGTCACCGCAAAATCGTCAGCGTGCGCGGCCGCGAAATCGGGATATTCAACCTTGGTGGCGAATTCTTCGCGCTGTTCAACCGTTGCCCCCACCAAGGCGCGGCGCTGTGCACCGGCGAAATCGTCAGCCGGCTCGAATCCACCATTCCCGGCGACTATCGCCTGAGTCGCCCCGGCGAAATGCTGCGCTGCCCGTGGCATTGCTGGGAATTCGACATTCGCACGGGGCAATCCTGGTGCGAATCCAATTCGGTCCACGCCAGGACCTTCCCGGTCACCACCGAACCGCTGGCCGCGGAAACCGTCGATGTCACCATCGCCGAGCGCTACGTGGTGGTGACCCTTTAGGGCCGCCTAAGCCGCCGCTGCCGAAAATGCCGCCAGACCGTGCTCCACCGTCTCGCGGTCCAAATCCTTGGTAATGAACACAATCCGGCTGGTGCGCGGGTCGCCGTCGGGCCAGGCCGGCAGCAAGTCCGGGGCGTGAAACATGTGCTGGATGCCGTGGATCGCCACCGGGCGGTCCTGGCCGACCAGGTTCAAAATCCCCTTCACCCGCAACAGGTTTTCCCCCCGTGTGCCGATCAACATCTCCAGAAACGTGCCGATGCCCTGCCAGCGCAATGGTTCGGCGAAAGTCAGGCAGAAACTGTGGATCGACGGATCGTGACGCGGCGTATCGTCGGCAAAGGCGGCTTCGTTAATCCAAGCCGCGACATCGCGCGGCTTGCCGGCAAGATCGAACAGGCCGCAATCGAGGATTTCAACCGGATCGAGCGCGCCCTTGGTCGCCACCAGCACCGGCACGCCCGGATTGATCGCGGTAATCCGCTGACGCAGCACGCTCACATCTCCGGCCAGATCGGTCTTGCTCAGCACAATCCGGTCCGCCATCGCGACCTGGCGTAACGCTTCCTGATGCGCATCCAACTGCCCCATCGCATGCACCGCATCAACCACCGTCACAATGCCATCGAGCCGGTAGTGCAACGCCACCCCAATATCGCCCAGCAGGCTTTGCACGATCGGTGCCGGATCGGCGAGGCCAGTGGTTTCCACCACCACCCGGTGCACCGCGCCGGCCGCAATCCTTGGGAGCAAGTCGCGCAACGCCCGCACCAGATCGCCACGCACCGCACAGCACAAACACCCCGACGGCAACAACGCGGTATCATCATCCAACTTCTCAACCAGGATGTGATCGATCCCGATATCGCCGAACTCGTTAACCAGCACCGCCGTTCCCGCCATCGCCGGATGGCGCAAAATCGCGTTCAGCAATGTGGTTTTGCCCGCGCCGAGAAACCCGGTCAGCACGGTTACCGGGGTCAAATCAGCCATGCTTGTGGCCGTACAACTGCGCCGGATCGATCAACGGCACCGCAATCTCCACCAGCTTCCCATCCCGCGCCGCCCGGTAGAAACAATTCCGCCGCCCGGTGTGGCACGCCACCCCATCCTGATCGACCAGCAACAAAATCGTGTCGCCATCACAATCCAGGC
>JACMOQ010000137.1 GCA_014377905.1 Acetobacteraceae bacterium
TCGGTAATCGTGGCGAGCAGACTACTGCCGGCCTGTTGGGTAGGCCGAACCGGGGTGGACTCCGGCCCGCTATTGCCTTGGGCTTTGCCCATAAATTGCCCGCTGGCATCGCTCGCCCAATCGCGCAGGTCGTGCGCACCGTCGCTCACGCTATCGCTGGCCGACTGCCATGCGTCCTGCACGCGCTTGCTGAAGCTTTCAAAAGTGTCCTGGGCCTGGCGAACAACCCCCAACGCCATCGCCCGGGCGTCGTTCAGGCGGCCATGGAAGATATCATCGGTTTCATCGGTTTGCCGCACCACGCCCCGCTCGGCATCGCTGATATGGCGGTTGAATTCCGTCCGGCTTGTCCATCGCGGGTTGGCGGGCACTGCGGTCGCGTCCCAGTAACCATCGCCCACGGGCTTGGCAGACGCGACTTTTTGCGCAACCGGCGCTTTGGCTTGGGGATGCGGATTGGATGCCATGAGCCAAGTGAGCCCAATCCCGGTGAGCGCGGCCGGCAGGGGGTTGTTGCGCACACTGTCCATGAGGTTGCGGGTAAAATCGGCGCCCTCGCTGCCACGAAAATAATCCATGACGTCGTCCAGAACCTGCCCGGGCGAAAGCCGCGCCTGAAGTTCGGTCAGGCGGTTGTCCATCCGCGCACGCGTCCGTTCCAGATCACGCTCGATGTTGTCGCGGTCGATGGTGTTATCGGACATCATGTATGCTCCTTGATTAATTGGGCGTCTTTCCGCAGGCTCGCTGCGGTGCGGACAGGAGAGAGTGCTTCTGGTGACAGCATCGCGAGGCCGGATTTGGCGAGTGAGACTCCAATAAAGACCACAACTGCGCCGACAATCAGCGACGCCGCCCACATCGGGATGGCCAGGGCCAGAATGCCCGCGACCCCGATCAGTGCTACGACCAACCCGGCCAAGCCCACCAACGCGCCGCCCAGGAGCCAGGTCTCGGCCAATAATACGCGCTGCAATTTTTGCCCGAATTCTGCCCGCGCGAGCGCGATTTCGCCACGCACCAGATCCTGAACGTCCGACGACAGGCCGCCGACCAGTTCGGACAGCGTGTGCGGGCTGTCTTGTCTATCTTGGACCATGGGGCACCTCGGGCATGTTAGGCAGGTCGGCACGTGACGCACCCGCGACCGCAACCTTGCCAATTCTGACCGCGGCAAACCCCAAGGCCATCGCCGCACCAACGAACACCGCCGGTTGACGCCGGGCAAGATCGTTGACCTTTCCGAGCAAACCCGGCATGTCATTGGTGCGCAGAGTGATTGCCAGAGCGTCGATTTCGTCGGCGCCCCGCGCGACGAGATGGGCGAGCCAGTCTTGATGTCCTTCAAGCTGCTCACCGGCCCGATGAATGGCTTTTGCTGCGTCACCGAGCTGTTCGGCGAAGCTCGTCTTGCCGGTTTCGGCGACCGTCCCCACCCGATCCGCGACTTCTCCGGCAAACGAGGCAGCCCTGGTTTGTGCATCGTGACTGACCTCGCCGGCGAGCTCTGCCGCATGGGTGCCGGCGTGTCGTGCCTGGTCGGCGATTTTGCCCAGGATACTTTCGGATGCTGGTGCCGCGGGCGGGGTGGTATTGGCCGCCGTCAGGCCGGGTGAGGAATTTTCGCTCATTTTGGTGTCTCGCTCTCTGTTGAGATCAAGGCCCGCCGCCACAAAGCGGTGGGCAATCGCTGATCAACGTGGATGGGACGCTTTCGGTTTCACCGTTGTCTTCGCCGGGCGTTCATCGGATGCATTCACTGGGGACGGAGGAAATCCACCCTTCGGCTGCGGGTCGGCGATGTAGTCGAAATCCGGTTCCTGGTTCCACGGCCCACGCGCATCCTCGCCCTGAGAAAGATTGAAAACCAGCTTGACGGTTTCGTCGGGCGGCACATTTCCGAACATCGGATCATCAAGTTTGCCCATGGCAGCGAGTGCTTTCATGAACATGTTGGTATGGGTGACTTCCCGTGTCAGCAGATAGGTCAGCGTGGTTTTTGTACCTTCATCATCGGATGCGTTGATAAGCGCCTCGTAGGTTTGGCGGGCGCCGGCTTCCGATGAAATATTGGCGCGCAGGTCGCGCACCACATTGCCGCCTTCCTGGATGTAGGAGGCGGTCCAGCAACTGCCCTGGCTGTCAAGAAAATGCGGGCCGATGCCTTTCATCCTAAACAACGGGGCGTCGTAGACCGGGGTTTGATCCATCTTACTGGTGTGCTGGACGATCAACTTGCCGACCATTTCGAGATGGCTGAATTCCTCCATGGCGATGTCCTGCAACATGTCGCGAATGCCTGCATTCTCGACATGAAAGGATTGCACCCAGTATTGCAGGGCCGCGGTCAGTTCGCCGGTCGCGCCACCAAATTGTTCCAGCAAAAACGTCCCGAAACGCGCGTCGGGTTTGCCGACATTGACCGGATGGAGAAGTTCCTTGCGATGTAAAAACATGCTTGTGATCCCGTTGAAAGACCGGAACGGTGCGTTTTCATTTAATCGACGGACACGTTCCGGGGTTTTGTTTTCACGCCAACCGTGATCGACTTAAACGAACAACGATCGGGTCACGCAGCCTTAGCCATGGTCGCAGCGCTTTTGTTGACCTGCTTGAGCGCGAGCTCATTGAGCATTTTGTCGGCCTTCTTTTCCTCGTCGATTGTCTGGCGGAGCAGCGCTACGACGTCGGTGTGACCGGCGACCTGCGCCCACGCGATCAAGGCGCCATAGCGGGCCACTTCGTAATGTTCCACCGCTTGACCGCAGGCGATCAGGCCGGCATCGCGCACGGGACCAGGCTCGCTGTCGCCGATCACTTCCTCGGCTTCTTCGATCAGCCCCTTGATTGCCTCACAGGGGACACCTTTCGCCGGTTTTCCGATATGTTCGAAAACTTGCTCAAGGCGCTCGACGTGATGAATAGTCTCCTCGCGATGGGCGGTAAAAGCCTCCTTGAGCGCCGGTGCCTGTGCGCTTTTGGCCATTTTGGGCAGTGCTTTCACCAATTGCCGCTCGGCAAAGTAAACATCTTGTAGAAAGTGCAAAAACAGATCATCGAGAGATTTCATGGCAAGAATTCCTTTGCTTGATAGGTTGCCAAAGTTTTCATCGTGCGTAATATTTTATATTTCAATAAAAAATTACGACATCGCAGATCAAACTGTTGAACAATCGTCAAACAACAATTTCTTGCAATGTCGTATGACGCTATGCGGCGACCAATTGGCAAACCAGACTCGGAAATTACTTAATGCCAGCAGCCTTTGCTTGGCGCACTTGCTGGTTTGCCGCTACATCAAGGGCGTTCTGTCTTTGAAGCGTTGCGGTAAATGATTAAATCCGCCGACAGTCAATCGTCACGCACAGGCGGCCCTTTATGGGCCGTCCCCCGGTTGATAGGTCAGGCGGTTCATCGCAATCAACCGGTCGCCGAGGCCGGACGGGAGCAGCGCCAACAGCCGCAGCGCCAGACCAAGTCGGCGGGGGATCGACACACGCCCGACGCGGCGGCGAATGGCGCTGGCAACCCGGTCGGCCATGCGGTCAAGCGGCATCGCCAGCGGCTTGGGGCCATGCCATTGGTCATCAAGGGCCGACGCAAAATAGCCGGGCAAGATGACCGACACCGCGATCCCGTTTGTCCGAAGCGCTGCCCGCACCCCTTCGCCATAGGCCAGAACCCCGGCTTTCGAGGCGGAATAGGCGGGATGATCGGGCATCCCGCGCAAGGCCGCGAGGGAGGCGATCAACGCAAACTGCCCGGCGCGGCGGGCTTGAAAGCGCGGCA
>JACMOQ010000138.1 GCA_014377905.1 Acetobacteraceae bacterium
GCGATGCTGCTGTTGCCAGTCGATTTCGGCGTCGCGGCTCTGGGCACGATATTCCTCCAATCAGTTGAAATTCTAGCCTATGTCGGGGTCGAAGACGCGCTTGTACGGGAGAAAAATCCTGACCGCGCTTTGTATGACACAGGGTTTACTATTAATCTTCTGCGTGGCGTGCTGATGGCGCTTGTTTTATGCGGATTGGCAGTTCCGGTCGCAGATTTCTACCATTCACCGCAGTTGATCAACGTTTTGCTGATGCTTGCCTTGGCGGCTTTGCTTGACGCCTGCGGCAATATTGGCATGGTCGATTACCGGCGAAATTTTGAATTCGACCGGGAATTCATCTGGCTCACGGTGCCACGGCTAGTCCAGGTCGGCCTCATGATTGCGTGCGCAATCATCTTCCGCAGCTACTGGGCTCTCATTATCGGGTTCGTCGCGCTGCGTTTGGTCAAGCTTTGGCTTGGCTATTACATGCATCCGTACCGACCGCGGCTTACCCTGGTCGCATGGCGGCATTTGCTCGGGTATTCGTCCTGGAGTTGGGCAGTTTCGATGGCGATTCTGGTGCGGGAGAAAGCCCCTACAGCACTCATTGGGCGGCTGCTTGAACCGCAATATGTCGGAATGTTCACTATCGGTAGTGATCTGGCTGGTTTGCCGGTGTCAGAATTGGTCGCCCCGGCATCGCGGGCGGCGTTTTCCGGGTTCTCCGCCGGGCGCCACGAAGGCGCCGAAGCGGCAGGGATTTACCTTAATGTCGTATCCATGCTTGCCGCATTTACCTTGCCTGCAGGATTAGGGCTATCAATGATCGCCGATGCGTTGGTTCGACTTGCGCTCGGGCCGACCTGGCTGGAAACCGTGCCGTTGATCGAGCTGCTAGGCCTGCACGCTTCGATCGCCGTCTATGGCTATCTCGGATGGACACTGTTTTTTGCCCATGGTCGCCTGGGCCTGGTGTTCGGCATCACTGTGGTGAGCGCGATTGCCAGAACCGTGCTGTTGGTGATCTTGTTGCCTCATTATGGCCTTGTCGGCGCGGCAATTGCGATCCTGGCATCCGCTTTGTTCGAAGATTTGGCTTACGTTCAATCGGTGCGATGCTATTTTTCCACCAGCTATACTATTTTGTTGGCACGCAACTGGCGGTTGTTTGCGGCAACTGGAATGATGGGTTGGGTGATGTATTGGACCGGCTTGGGTTGGACGACGGTAACCGGCGGCCGTGTCGATTTGCTGTGGCATCTCAGCTTGGTGATTCCGGCCGGCGCACTCGTTTACGCCGCGAGCCTGCTGGCGTTTTGGACAGTCGGCGGCAAACCTACAGGCCCCGAGGCTGACATGCTGGCCTATGTTTGCCGCCGTCTGTCGCGTCGCTGAATGGGGGACGACCCCAGGCGCTTGGTGATTACTGTGTTCCCTAGCTTCGCGGTGGGCGGCGCGCAAGCGCGCTTTGCCAGTATCGCCAATCACTTTGCCGACCGCTTCCGCCATACCGTAATTGCCCTCAACGGCGATACTTCCTGCCGCGAGCGTATCGACTCAGCGGTGCACATTGAATATCCGATGATCGCGCTCAAAAAGGGTAACACCCTAAATAATCGTCAAATTATTCGCCGCTATTTGCTTGAAACTAAACCGAACGTGTTGGTAACCTGCAATTTCGGCAGCCTCGACTGGGTTCTTGCCAATACGCCGAAACTGATGCGACATATGCATATCGAAGACGGGTTCGGCCCTGACGAGCGGGTGCGGCAGATCCCACGTCGGGTCTGGCTGCGGCGGTTATTGCTGCGGCGCAGCCAGGTTGTCCTGCCGTCGCGCAACCTGCTGGCAATTGCCACCAATATCTGGCGATTGCCCCAGAAAAATTTGCACTATATTCCGAATGGCATTGATTTGGTCCGCTTTGGCACAGCCGTACCGGAAATGCGGTGGCCCAGCAATGTTGGCCCGGTGATTGGAACGGTTGCGGCATTGCGGGCGGAGAAAAATCTCGCCCGCCTGGTGCGCGCCTTCGCGTTGGTGGCACGCGCGACGAAATGCCATTTGGCCATCATCGGTGACGGTCCGGAGCGCTCAATGCTGCAAGCCTTAGCAGGCGAGCTTGGGGTTGCCGACCATATCACCTTCACCGGGCATTCCGGCGCGCCGCAGGGGCTTTATCGCGGTCTGGATATCTACGCGCTGTCGTCGGACACCGAGCAGATGCCGATGACAGTGCTTGAAGCCATGGCGGCTGGCCTCCCGATTGCCGGCACCGCTGTGGGCGATGTTGCAGCGATGGTGACCGATGATAATCGCCGCCTTATCGTCCCGCTTTCGGATGACGCGCTCGCCGCCAGCCTGCGAGAGTTGGTCGATGATCGGGCGTTGCGGACGGCGCTCGGTGCCGCGAATCGGATCAAGGTGGTTCAAGACTACGATCAGCAGATCATGTTTGACGCTTACGCCGCACTGTTCGACGGGCTACCTGTTCGCCCCGGGCACCCATAGCACTTCCTCCCCGACTGTCACGTTCAAGTGCCGGCTCAGCACAAATAAATGGTCCGACAAACGGTTGAGGTAGCACACCACCGCAGGATTGACCACTTCGATATGCGATAGCGCCACAACCATCCGTTCCGCCCGCCGCGTCACCGTGCGGGCGAGATGGGCGTAGGCCGACCCGGCGCAACCGCCGGGCAACACGAAGCTTTTCAGCGCTGGCAGGCCGGCATTCATCGCCGCCAGTTCTTCTTCAAGCCGCACAGATGGCGCATCAGTCAGCCGCAACCCGTCGCCCATTTCCCCTGGCACGCAAAGATCGGCGCCGATATCGAACAGATCATTCTGGACGCGGGCGAGCATTGCGTCAGTCGGGCCATCGCAGTGCAGGCGCAACATCCCGATCGTCGCGTTGGCTTCATCGACGGTGCCATAGGCATCCACCCGCAGAGCGTCCTTCGGCACCCGGCTGCCATCGCCGAGTGAGGTTTGCCCCGCGTCGCCGCCACGGGTGATGATGCGATCAAGACGGACCATGTCAGGGTGCCTCCAGGACAAAAATAAATCGCTGCTCCCGAATATCCGCCACGGGATTTCCATCAAGCAACGCGGGTTTGAAGCGATAGGTTTTCACAACCCAGCTTTGGGCGGTCAAGTCGAGTAACGGATAGCCGGACGATTGAACGATCTCCGCCGACAGCACTGTACCATTTGACCCTACCTGCATGCGTAAAACAACCTCGCCTTGCATTCCGCGACTTTGAGCATAGGCGGGATAAGGTGGTAGGCCATTGGTAGCCTCGGGTTGTGACGGTCGTTTACCATCACGCAACACGGACTGCCCGACGCCGTCGCCCAAGCGAACTACAAGTTCCGCTTTGGGCTGCGGTGGCGCTGGCGGGGCAGGTGCCGGAGCGGGTTGTGATGGACGCGGCGCTGGCAAATCGGCGCGTCGAACGGGTTGGCTCTGGGGCGGCGATACGGGTTTGACTGGCAGTTGGATCGGCGGGAGGTTGGGTTGCGGAGCGGGTTTTTCCGGCGC
>JACMOQ010000139.1 GCA_014377905.1 Acetobacteraceae bacterium
CGGCAGACCTCCTTCGGCACGCGGCTGTTCTGGGACTGGCAATGGAACCAGGCGCGCTATCCGGAACTACCGGCCCGGATCGCGGAACTGCGCGCCCGCGGCATCCGGTTTCTCGGCTATGTCAGCCCCAATCTGTGCAGCGATGGCGTGCTGTTCGCGGAAGCCGAAACGCTAGGGCTGCTGGCAAAAAACGCCTCCGGCGGCACATTGCTGGTCGATTTTGGGGAGTTCGATTGCGGGGTGGTCGATTTCACCCGCGATAGCGCGCGCCACTGGTTCCGTGAGCGGATCATCAAGGACAATATGATCGCCTTGGGTCTATCCGGCTGGATGGCGGATTTCGGAGAATATCTGCCGATTGACGCCCACCTCGCCAGCGGGCGCGACGCCAAACTGATGCACAATGCCTGGCCACCGATCTGGGCCGAGGTCAACGCCCAGGCGGTGGCTGAAGCGGGCCGGACGGGCGACATCCTGTTCTTCATGCGCGCCGGCTTCACCGGCACCCAGGCGCATTGCCCGCTGCTGTGGGGCGGCGACCAATGCGTCGATTTCAGCCGCCATGACGGGTTGCAAACCGTGATGGTCGGCGCGCTGTCGGCGGGGTTGCTCGGCAACGCCTACCACCACAGCGACATCGGCGGCTACACCTCGCTTTTTGGAAATGTCCGCACCGCCGAACTGATCATGCGCTGGGCCGAAATGGCCGCCTTCACCCCGGTCATGCGCAGCCACGAAGGCAATCGCCCGCGCGACAATCTGCAAATCGATCAGGACCCTGAGGTTCTGGCGCATTTTGCCCGCATGACGCGGATTTACGTGCATCTTGCGCCTTATCTGCGCCATCTGATCGCCGAAGCCGGCGCGCGTGGCCTGCCGGTGCAACGGCCATTATTCCTGCATTTTCCCGATGATCCGGCCTGCTACACCATTCAGGACCAATATCTTTACGGCGCCGACCTTCTGGTGGCGCCGGTACACGCCGCCGGGCAAACCGCATGGCCGGTTTATCTGCCGGCGGGCGTGGCCTGGGTGCATGTCTGGAGCGGGGTGGTTTATCCGTCGGGCAAGGTGACTGTGCTTGCGCCGTTCGGGCAGCCGCCGGTGTTTTTTCGCATCGGTAGCGCGTTCACGGGGCTGTTCGCCGCAATCGCTGCGATTTAGCGCATCACCCGCGCCCAACTCAGCCCCATTGCCACCACCGCAAACCCCACCCCCATCAGCAGCACCGCGGTCGCCCCGGCATCCACGCCACGCGCCTCGGTCAGCCCGAAAATCACCGCCACCAGCGCCGCCCCGATCGACTGGCCGAGTAGCCGCGAGGTCGAAATCACGCCGCTGCCGGCGCCGCTGCGTTCACGCGGCACCGCGCTGATCAGCAGGCGATTATTGGGGGATTGGAACATCGAGAAGCCAGCCCCGGTCAGCGCCATGCGCCAGGCGACATCCCACCACACCGGATCGCTGCCCAGCATGGCCACCGCGAGCAGTCCTGCCGCCATCGCGCCCAGGCCGATGCCACCGAGCAGGCCGGCGGGAAACCGATCGGACAAATACCCCGAGACCGGCGCCATCAACGCGCCCGCCAGTGGCCAGGGGGTTATGAGTAACCCAATATCGATGGGGGTTGCGCCGCGCGACTGAAACAGAAATGGCAACGCGACGTAGGCGCTGGTCTGGGCAATATAACAACAAATCGCGGTTGCTACCGACAGCGAGAATATCTTGATCCGAAACAAATCCACCGGCAGCATCGGCGCTTTCAGGTGAGCCTGGCGTCGCACGAACACGACGCCAATCAATAGGGCCACCACCAACTCCGCAACCGCCAGCCCGCGCGACTGCCCGTGGCCAAGCCCGTCCAACCCGGCGACGAAAAGGCCGAAGGTCAGCCCGTTTAGCACCGCGCTGATCCAGTCAAAGCGATGGCCACTTCCTGGCACGTTCGGCAACGCGCGCAGCATCGCAAGCGACAGCAATGCCACCGGCACCGAAACCGCAAACAGCCAGGGCCAGTCAGCTACCGCCAGGATGCCGGCTGAAATCGTCGGCCCTAATGCCAGCGAGGTACTGACCACCAGCGCGTTGAAGCCAACCCCTTGGCCGAGCAATGCGCGCGGGAAAATCTGCCGCACCAACGCTGAATTCACGCTGGTAATGCCCGCGCAGCCCAGCCCCTGGAATACCCGCCCGAGGGTCAGCATAGGCAGGGTCGTCGCGAACACGCAGCCAAGCGAGGCAAGCGCAAACACGATCAACCCGCCGAGATAAAACCGCCGGTAGCCGTAACTATCCCCGAGCGAGGCCAATGGCAGCAAGGTCACCGTCATCGCGATCTGGAATGCGTTAACCACCCAGATCGACTCAGCGGGGCTTACCCCAAGATCGCGCGCTATGCTCGGCAGGGCGATGTTGGGCAGCGTTGTGCCAAGCACCGAAATCCCCACCGCCAGCCCGAGCGTGACCATCGCACGGCGACGCAAGGCTGGGGGCAAGCCATCTGGGTATTCAATATCCATCTGCGTCCAACCCGAAATCACTCTGACGCCGGTTGGCGCGGACGGTTAAACTCCCACGGATTGGCCCGCGCCGCCATGGCCAGGGCTGTTGGGCAGCACTGCCGCAATGATCCGTTGCAGCACCTGGCGGGCGGCGGCGGGGTCCAGTCCCTGATCGGTTCGCAGGTGCTGCCATGCCTCAAAGCCCAGCAGTAGGTCAATCGCGGCAATGCCGTCAGACCCGACGACGAGCAGGTCGATCATTGGCTGGCGCAGGCGCTGGATGAAGTGGCAATGCCTGGCCTGCAAGTCGGCGGATTGGTGGCGATGCAGTTGGGCCGCGCGCAGGAACGGCGCCAGCCGCTCGAACGCCACGGCCCGGCGGTCAACCAGTTCGAGGATTTTACCGTCGCGCGTGGTGGCCCGGAAAGGTTGCTGGGCCAAGGTTGCCATCTTGGCCGCCAGATTGGCGTGCATTTCACGGTAGAGGCTGTCCATATCGCTGAAATGGCGGAACACTGATCGCAGCCCGACAGAGGCGCGTTCGGCTACCAGCTCCGCGCTTAGGGCCAGCGTGCCCACCCCGATCAGGCCGACCAGTGCGGCGCTAGCCAACCGCAGAGCGCTGCTTGCGACCATCGTTCGACTACCCTTTGACCGCGCCCGCCGCCAGGCCGCGCACCATTGCCCGCTGCACGAAGGCGAACAGCACCAGCACGGGAATGATGCTGAGGATGCCGCCGGCCGACAATGCGCCCCACGGCAATTGGAATTCACCCACCATCAACTGCATCCCGACCGGCCAGGTGCGCGACCCGGATGACGTGGTCAGCATCAGCGCAAACAGATATTCATTCCATGCCCCGATGCCGGTAAAGACAGCGCACGCCCACAACCCGCCTTGCACCAGCGGAAGCACCACCCGCACCATCGCGCCGAGGCGGGTGCAACCATCGATGCGGGCGGCCTCTTCGAGTTCGAGCGGAATGGCGTCGAAAAACCCCTTCATCATCCAGGTGAAAATCGGCAGCAGGAACCCGCTATAGGCCAAGGCAAGCCCGATCTTGGTATCCAGCAGTGACGTATCGCGCAAAATGATAAAGAGCGGGATTACCATCAGCACGAGTGGGAACATCCGCAACAGCAGCAAAAATAGCAGCACATGTTTGCGACCACGAAACCGCAGCCGCGACAGGCTGTAGGCGGCCAACGTACCCGCCGTGACGCAGATCATCACAGTATAGAAGGTGGTGATTGCCGAGTTGATCATTAGATCGGGCAGGTTCGACTGGGTCCAGATTGCATAGTAATTGTGCAGGGTCGGGGCAACAGGGATGAGCTGGATCGTCCGCGTGATGATGTCCTTTTCTTCCTTGAACGATGTGATCAGGGTCCAGATGATCGGGAATGCCGCGAAGAAGGCGAAGGCAAGCGCGATCAAATAGGCAAAGAATCGCTCCGGCCTGGGGGCGCGCTGGGCCATCTCAATCGTCCTTCAACGCGCCGGTGAGCCGGACATAAAGCCAGGCCGAACCCATCAGCAGCAGCAGCATCACCACCGACAACGCGCCGGCATAGCCGAAATTGAACTCGCGGTAGGCTTTCTGGAACGCGTAAAGCGACAGCACCTGGGTTGATCGGCCCGGCCCGCCGCCGGTAAGGATGAGGATCAGATCGGGCGAGTTCATCAGGCTGATCGCGCGCAGCACCACGGCCGCGGTCATTACCATGGTCAGGCTGGGGAGTTGGATGTGGCGGAAGCGGTGCCACAAATTGGCGCCATCGACGGCGGCGGCTTCGTAAAGTTCGGTCGGGATGCCTTTCAGGCCGGCCAACAGCAGCAGAGCGAAGAATGGGAAGCCGTGCCAGGCTTCAACCAGGATTGCCATCGGCAGCGCCCAAGCGGGGTCGGCAAACCAGGGCTTGAAATCGTCCAGCACGCCGAGACTGACGAGTGCGGCGTTGATCACCCCGAGCCGCGAGTCGAGCAGCAACGCCCAGATATTGCCAGCGACCACGATCGGCAGAAACCACGGCAGCAGGACGATCACCGCAATGGTGCGAAACCACGGCAATTCCATGTCGAGCACCACTGCCGCCAGCATGCCCATGGCAAGTTCGATGCCGACGGTGCTGACCACCCAGACGAAGGTGTTCTGCAACGAGACGTAGAATACCGGATCTTCCAGCATCGCCCAGTAATGCCGCAGCCCGACATAGCCGGTGCCAAGATCGGGCCGGTTGAGCCGCATCTGGCGGAAGCTGAGATCAATCCCGGTGGCGGTCGGATACAGCACCACCGCCATCGCCAGCAGCAGGCACGGCGCCAACAACAGCCACGGCCACGCCTTGGTGTCCGAAATCCCAGCCAGCCGCGACAGGAAAGACCGCTGCACGATCAGACCACCGCGATGGCGGTCTTTTCCAGCGCCGCCCAATCAAACTCCCAGCCCAGGCCTGGGGCATCAGGAACTGCCAGCACCCCGACGGTGATCGGCATCAGGCCGGTTGGGTTCTTCAGGCCACGGATCTGCTGGCTCGAAATCACCAGTTGCTCGTAATAGTCATTGTTGCGAATGGCGCCGCAAAGATGCGCCTGTCCCACCCCCATGCCGTGCACCTGCGCCTTCATGCCGTGACATTCGGCCAGATGCGCGATCTTCAACGCCCCGGTGAGCCCCGCCTTCATGTCGGGGTTGGTGCGCATCATGTCGAGCGCGCCATCCTGGATCCAAGTTGCCGCATTCCAATGCGCGCCGTCCGAGGTTTCGCAGGCGAGTACTGGAATATCGAGGTCGTCACACAGTTTTTTGTAGCTGCGCAATTCGAACTCGCGCATCGGTTCCTCGTACCACAGGAAGCCCTGTTCTTCGAGCCGGCGGCCGAACCACAGGCTGGTCGGGTAATCCCAGCCTGCCGAGCCGTCGAACATCAGATCGGCATCGGGTCCGGTCCAGCGACGCAGATTCTTGCACAGAAGCGCGTCGGCCTTGGCATCGCCCCAGGCATGCAGTTTGAAGGCGGTAAAGCCCTCGTCCATGCACTCCTTGATATGGCGTTCATACTCATCCATCGTATCCCAGGTCACGGTCGATGCGTACACCGGCACGCGGTTGCTGTCGCCGCCGAGCAATTGATACAGTGGCAATCCGGCTTTTTTCGATTTGATGTCCCATGACAGCATGTCGATCAGCGCCATGTGGTGCAGCTGGATTTCCTCCAGCCGGTCGATTTCCCACACCAGATGCCATAGCCGTTCGGTCAGCAGCGGGTTTTCCCCGACCAGCTTCTTAAGCCGGCGCAGCACCAGCGACATGACCGCGTCGCCCCGGCCAATTTTCAGGCAACCGGTGATGCCCTGGTCGGTGTCCATGCGCAGAATTGCACTGCGGGGGACGTGGCCATCGGGCGTTCCGTCGCCACTGCCGGGGAGGCCGGTGCGCCAACGGAAGCTGTCGCCAACATACGGGTCTTCGATGAGATAGGCACTTATGTTGGTAATTTTCATTGAATTTTCCAGGCAAGCTGTTCTTTTTGTGAACAAAAAGAACCAAAAAACTTTTTGATACTTTACGGCCGTTGGTTTGCGTCAACGGCCGTTTTCTAGGTTAATTAATCGTCGCATCCAGCCCTTTGAGCATCGCGTCGGTCGCCTTCTCCGCGGTGGATTGCCCAACCAGGATTTTCTGGAACTCCGGCAGCACCACGTTCTGCGACCACCCGGCGAGGCCGACGAATGCCGGCGGCAGGCGCCCGAAACCGAGCGTTTCAGCGGCGGACTTGTACAATGGGTTGCCGGTTATCCGCGGGTCCTTGGCGGTCGCAATGCTTGCAGGAAAATAGCCGGTTTCGTTCAGGAACGCGATCGACGGATCGGGTTCGCCCCAGAAGCTGATCCAGTCCCAGGCCGCCTGTTCGTTGTCTTTCTTCATCAGGCCATTATAAAGATAAGTCAGCCGCGCCACCCGCGCCGCCGGGCCAGCGGGCTTGGCGGCGGTGCCGAACTGGGCGGGTTTCAGCGCGCGCACCATTTCGACCAACGAACCAGTGTGGTGCCAGGTCATTGCGGTCTGGCCGGTTTTGAAACCTTCCATGATCTGGCGGAACCCGTCATTGGTCGCACTCGGCGGGACAACTTTATGCACGGTTGCCAGATCGGAATACCATTTGACTGCCGCAAGGGTCTTGGCGCGGTCCATCGCGTTCTTACCATCGATTACGAAAGGTGAGCCGAAGGATTCAATAAGATCGATGAGATAGGCTGCCCCGCCCGGTCCGCCGCGCATGCCGAAACCGTAACGGTTCTTCGACGGATCGGTGAGCTTCTTGGCGGTGGCGACGAATTCATCGAGCGTGGTCGGCGGCCCGGCAATCCCGGCTTCCTCGAACCAATCCTTACGATAATAGACCCAGTCGATGAAGGTGAACGCGGGTACCCCGTAAATCTTGCCTTTGGAGGTAGCGCCGAGCCAGCGATCAGAGGGGAAATTGGCCTTGTTCTTCCAGCCATCAACCCGCGCGGTGACATCAATCAGACCGTCCATTGCCAGCATGTCCGGCAGTCGTTCGGCAACCACCATGCTGACATCGGGGCGGGATTTTGCCATGACCGCGGCGGTGAACTTGGTCATGTATTCCGGATTGGGGATGTTTTCCTGGGTCAGTGCGATATCGGGAAAGCGTTGCTGGAACAGCGCCATCACGTTCTTCAGGCCGGTGAATTCCTCCTGGCTGGTGAAGTGGTGCCAGTAGGTGAGTTTGGACGCAGCCTGGGCGCGTGCCGCCAGTGCGGTGGCGGCGAGCGCGAGTGCGGTGCGGCGGGTCAAAATCGTCATAGTGCGTGTCTCCGTCTTATAATTGGATCGGGGCGGGCGGTGCGGGTCGCACGCCTTCGGCAAGTGTTGCGACAGCGTGTTCGCGGCGGGCCTGATCGGACAGCGTGATGCCGTGGCCGGGGCGGTCCGGCGCGATGGCGTAACCTTGTTCGAACAGCACCGGCTGAGTGGCGAGATGATTGTAGTTTTGGAATGAATACTCGATCCAGTCGGCTTCCGGCAGCGCCGCCGCCATGTGCACGCCGATTTCCAGGAAGGTGTTCCCCAGCGCTACTCGCACGCCATATTCCGCCGCCAGCCACGCCGCCCGCAGCACATCGCCGGGTTTGCCGTGAACGTTCATAATATCGACCCCACGCGCTTCGAGCAGGCGGCGCTTGCCGGCGAGATCGAGATATTCGCCGGTGTTGATTTGAGTAAACGGCAAAGCCTCCGACACTTGTCGCAGCCCGTCATAATCGTCGCGGATGCACGGATCCTCGATCCACAAAATCTCGTGGCCCGCATCGCGATAGGCGTGAAGGCGCATAATCGCCTCTTTCGGGGTCCACGCTTCATTGGCATCGACCATGATGGCCGACGGGGTGCCGACCGCTTCCTTGAGCAGCCGCAACCGCTTCAGATCCCAGGCAAGATCGGGGTGGCCGACCTTGATCTTGAACGCATCGAACCCCAACGCGCGGGCGCTGGCGAAGAATTTCACATAGTCGGCGTCAGACAGATTGAAATCCAGCCCGCTGGC
>JACMOQ010000140.1 GCA_014377905.1 Acetobacteraceae bacterium
AAACAGGCGACCGACATCTACATGGCCGATCTGCCGGATGTGGTGATTTACCATTATTCGTTGCTGTGGGGTCTGTCCGCAAAGGTGTCGGGCTTCCAAGGCCGTCCCGATGGGTTGTGGCGTCCGGAAAACATGGTGCTGGCGCCCTGAGTTCAATTTACGTCCTCGGCAATGCTTCCATCGATGTGACGCTCAACGTCCCCCGCCTGCCCATGGCGGGGGAAACCTTGATGGCGCATGGGATCACGCGTAGCCCGGGCGGCAAGGGGCTGAACCAGGCGGTAATGGCGGCACGGGCCGGGGCGGCAGTGCATTTTTGCGGGCCGGTTGGCCAGGAACCTGAAGCCGCGATCATCCACCGCGCCCTTGGGGAAGAAAATTTTGCCAGCCTTCATCTTATCGAAACAGATTTCGCCACCGATCTGTCAACGCTGATTGTTGCCGCCGACAGCGAGAACATGATCGTCAGCACAGGCGATTGCGCGGATGGGCTTACTGCAGACATCGCCCGCGCGTTCGCAAAACGCGTGCGCCAAGATGATTGGCTGCTGGTGCAAGGCAACCTGACCGAGGCTGCGACCTGGGCCGCAATTTCGCAGGCGCGCAGAATTATTTTCAACACCGCCCCGATCCGTTGGATTTCCCGCCAGATCCTGACCGCCGCCAGCATCGTCATCGCCAATCAGGGTGAGGCGGCAGCGATCACCGGGCTTGACGACCCCTTGCAATCCGTCTGTCTGCTGGGCGGCAAAATCGGAGTCGTCACCTTGGGCGCCAACGGCTGCGTCGTCGCAGAAGCCGGCACCGTCAGGCGCTTCCCCGCGGTGCCGGTCACCCCTGTTGATAGCTCCGGGGCTGGCGACGTATTCTGCGGGGTGCTGACAGCCTGCCTCGCACTCGGCAACGATCTCGATACTGCCATTGCCCAGGCCCAACGTGCCGCCGCGATCGCAGTCTGCCGCGCCGGGTGCTTTGCCGCGTTTCCCACCGCCGCCGAGCTGCTTGCGGTTAGATCAGCCCCACTTCCCGCGCTTTGATCTGCATCGCCAAGTAGCGCGAATAGATCCGGCACTGCGCGAACGACCCACCGGTGAACCAAAGCCCGGTTTGGCTTGTCGGCATCCACATATTGCTGAGTTCCTGCTTATCGTCGAAGCCCCAGACCTTGCCGACCCTGACTGCAACATCCGCGCCGAATAGGCTCGCGGTCAGGTGGTCCGGCCCCTTGTAACCGGTCGCCAGCACCACGAGGTCGCCCAGCAGCATCCGGCCATCCTTCATGGCCACCCCTCCCGATACAAAGCTTGCGATGTCGTTATACTGGATCAGCCCGATCTTGCCCTGGATTAGCAGTTCGGAACAGCCGACATTGAAATAATAGCCGCCACCACGGGTGCGATATTTCAGCGGCCAACCTGTGCCATCCTCGCCGAATTCGAGCCGGAAGCCGATCTTTTTTAGCCCGGCGAGCAGGGGCGCATCGATCGCGCGCGCCTGCTCGGTCAGCATCTTATGCGCCTGTTTGAGAACTGGCAGCGGAAAAGATGTGTTTATCAGATCGCGATCGGCCAATGTTGGACCGTTACCGTAATAAATACCGTCATAAAGCTGCGCGCTGGGTTCGACATTAACCACCAAGGTCGGACTACGCTGCACCATGGTAACATGCGCGCCGTTGCCGTGCAGTTCCTGGGCGATATCATGCGCGCTGGTGCCGGTGCCGAACACGAAAACATTTCGGCCGCGCCAGGTCTCCGGCACGGCAAAGCGGCTCGAATGCGCAACCGTGCCGGCGAAACGATCAATGGTCGGGATTTCCGGCAGGTTGGGCGTGCCGCTGACCGATGTTGCC
>JACMOQ010000141.1 GCA_014377905.1 Acetobacteraceae bacterium
CACGTTATGCCGGGCCGATCACCTTGGAGCCGTTCCGCCGCACTGATCAGCGGCTATCAGTGCCGCTGGCGCAATGGCGGCCACCAACGGACGATGAAGATACCGACATGGCGTGTGCCGCCGGGCTGCTGCATGCCGCGTTGCACGCAGCAGGTGCGCGGTAACGTTCAATATCGGCTGGATCGGCCAAGGCAATCATGCGCAATGCGCGGTGTATCAGCCTCCGGTGCGGCGGTTATAGGCGAGTTCATCGGGCGTAAGGCTGAAGCCGACAAAGATTTTGTAAACCGTCGCGTTTTTCTGCGGGCTGATCGCAAGGGAAAGATCGATTTCCGGCCCGAGGAACGGCACCCGGCTGACATTGGCGGGAAACTCGACTCGCGCGACGAAATTGCGTTTGTCGATAATCTGGCCGGCTTCGGTGATGGCGATAAAATAGGGAATATCGACCACCCGACCGGCGAAGGCCGGCCCGCGTGCCACGTCGGCGACAATGTTAACCGTGGCCTTGACGGCCGACTTGCTTTCGCGCGCGCATTTGGCGCCGACCGCCGAAATCCGCGCGGCGACCGCCATATCGGTGACATCGCGGCCGGCGCCGGCAAAGCGTGTCAGGTCACCGGCGTCCGTCAACAGAGTCAAAGTCGGGCAAGGTGGGGCGAATTGTTCGCCGCTACTGGCGCAGCCCGCCAATGCCAGCGACATGACCAGGACGAAATGCCAGGGTTTGGGCAACAGGGACAAAGACATCGGCCGCTCCGCGCAAGGGGGCATGCATTGCCGCCCCGGTTGGCAAAGCCATAGTCTGCCCGGCCCGTCAGGACAACCGGGCCCGATTGTCGGGGCGCGCGTGTTCCCATAGAAAGCCGGATGGCCGTTTATACCGAAGTTACCGACGATGCGCTGGTGAGTTTTCTCGCCGACTATGATATCGGCACCGCCGTCGCCTTTCGCGGCATCGCCGAGGGGGTGGAGAACAGCAACTACACGCTGCGCACCACTGGCGGCGATTATATCCTGACCTTGTATGAAAAGCGCGTCGATCCGGCCGATCTGCCATGGTTTCTCGGGCTGATGACCCATCTCGCCAAGGCCGGGATCAACTGCCCGTTGCCAGTGCCGGCCCGCGATGGCCAGGCTTTGCGCATGCTCGCGGGAAAGCATGCTGCGATTACCACTTTCCTGCCCGGCGTGTGGCCGCGGCGGGTGCGGCCGGCCCATTGCGCGCCGTTGGGGGCAGCGCTCGCTGGCCTGCATCTGGCCGCCGCTGACTACGCACCCATTCGCCTCAACGCGCTTGGGCCGACATCGTGGGGACAATTATTGGCGGGCAGCCTGGCGGGGGCGGATGCGGTTTCGTCGGGGTTGGGGGTGGAACTGCAAACCGCCCATGACCGCATTCTGACCGCCTGGCCGACCGGCCTGCCGGTTGGGCATATCCATGCCGATCTGTTCCAGGACAACGTCTTCTTCCTCGGGGATACGCTGTCGGGGATTATCGATTTCTTCTTTGCCTGCACCGATATCGTTGTTTACGATCTGGCAATCTGCCTCAACGCCTGGTGCTTCGAAACCGATTTCAGCTTCAACGTCACCAAGGCCCGCGCGATGCTGGCCGCTTATAATGCGGTTCGCCCGCTATCGGCCGCCGAACGCGCGGCATTGCCGGTGCTGTGCCAGGGTTCGGCGCTGCGCTTTGCGTTGACCCGTCTGTTTGACTGGATCAACACCCCGCCAGGCGCCATGGTAACCCGCAAGGACCCGATGGAATATGTCCGCAAGCTGCGCTTTCACCTTAACGCGCGGGACGAACATGCTTACGGACTCTGACATGGTTGATATCTGGACCGATGGCGGCTGCAAGCCCAATCCGGGGCGCGGCGGCTGGGCGGTGGTGCTGCGCTACAAGGGCACGGAGCGGGAAATGTCGGGCGGGGAAGCTGTCACCACCAATAACCGCATGGAACTGACGGCCGCGGCAATGGCGCTGGAAAGCCTGAAACGGCCGTGTAACGTGGCGC
This sequence comes from Acetobacteraceae bacterium, assembly GCA_014377905.1. GTDB lineage: Bacteria > Pseudomonadota > Alphaproteobacteria > Acetobacterales > Acetobacteraceae > CAITOL01. Next base: position 2,022 of record JACMOQ010000141.1, read on the forward strand.
TACATACCGACAGCCAGTATCTCAAGGACGGCATCACTCGCTGGCATACTGGCTGGGTGCGCAAGAACTGGCGTACCGCCGGTGGCGACCCGGTGAAGAACATGGATTTGTGGCGGCGAATTCTGGACGCCGCCAAGCCGCACAAAATCGACTGGCGCTGGGTGCGTGGGCATAATGGCGATAAAATGAATGAACGGGTCGATGTGATGGCGACAGCGGCGCGGGACGCAGGATGATTGTCTTCCCATTGCATCAAAGGCCGGACCAGCCCAACCGGAACTTGGCTACCCATCTTGGCTCACCATCCCGGCCTTGCGGGCTTGACCTTCGGTCTGTCCTTGAAGCCGGCTGGCTTGCGGCCGGCGCTCAGCCTGCGTGAGTGGCCAACGCGTGCATGTTCTTCGACCGCATGCCGGTTTTGCAGAACGCCAGCACCGG
>JACMOQ010000142.1 GCA_014377905.1 Acetobacteraceae bacterium
AATGTCGAACTGCTGCGGCAACTCGGCCAGCGTCTTCTCGCCCTTCACGGCAGCCAGAGCCACCTTCGCCTTGAAAGCCGGAATATGGTTCCGGCGTGTTCGCTTCGTCATCTGATCTCCTGTTCGGCAGCAATCCTGGCCGCCTTCAGGCAGAAACGCCACTTAGCCGAATGTGCAGATTTACCGAGACACCTCTGCTGCCAACCTAACGGGCTGCAGCTAACAATGCCGAAATCTCGCTGTTTCGGCTTACCCCCAACCGCCGGTGCACGGCGGCAATATGGTTCCGCGCGGTCGCCGGCGCGATTCCCAGCGATTCGGCGATATCGCGATAGCTGGCGCCGCCCGCGCATAATTGCGCCACGGCCAGTTCGCGCGGTCGCAGATCGTCAGCCACGACGCGCTCGCGAATCAACAACAAGCTCACGTCATGGCCATGCCGCACGCTCAACACGATTTCCTGGCCCATGTGCCGTCCTCCCTCAGGCCCCAGCAAAAGTCCGCGCACCGCATCGGGCAGCAACGGCCCGCGCCATCCCGGCCACTCGCGGCGAAACAGTGTCAGAAATTCGTCTTGTGCAGCCGATACGACCCCGTGGTGGCTCGCTGCTGCATAACTTGACAGGCCTGCGGCAGCCGCAATTTCGCGGCCCAATGCCCGTATCTGATTTTCGGACCAACACCGCAGAAGATGCCCAAAAGCCGCCTCCATGAACAACTGCGCCGGCTGATCGAACGGCGGCGCCGTATCTGCACCCAACAACACGATGCCGCTTGCCAGCCCCAGTTCGGCATCGAAAAACGCCGTCGACATGATGTGCTTCACGCCATATCGCGCCATCTGAACCTGCATGATCTCGGGATCATCGGCCCCGACGGTATAGGCAACAGTCGTGCCCGGCGCACCCAGCACGCTCAACAATCGCGGGTCGGCCGATGCGCCCGCCTCTACCTCGGCGATGGCGCTCTCTGGAAGGCCCGTCAGCACCACTTCGCGAAACGCGAGGCCGGCACCGATCGCCGCGCTGCCCCAAATTCCGGCGGCGAATTCGATGTGGCACTGCAAAGCCGCCAAAGCCGATTGCCTAAACTCGACGGGCGCCACCTGCTCGGTACATTCAGCCAATTCGGTCATGAAGGCACTGAAGTTCAGGATTTGACCGTTTTGCATGCCGATTAATTCCTAAAAAACAGCGTTCACTACTGTCGCTTCCATACAATGATTTGAATTGAAATCCCGATAGAATCGAAGCCTCGATGATACAAATGCACTAATCGCCAGTCGCTGAAGGGAACGTCCTGAGGCAAACGCTTCGCTACACGAAGAAACACTGTGATTGAACAATCTGCATCATTGTCAATTCTGCGGTCTTTGTGAAGAGTCGCAGCTGAAAATGGCAATGTCTTCAGTGTCGCAGGGGTTGCCACGGCATCGATGGGTTTCTGCTGGTCATCAACATGACACACCGCGATGCCAGAACGGCACGCGATCGAAAAGGACAGGGGCATGCGCGCATACGCCAATTTCGTCGTCCGCAACCGGGTGGTGGTGCTTGTCCTGTCACTTGTCATCACCGTGTTGATGGCGCTGCAACTGCGCCATCTCGAAGTTATTGTCGATGCTGACGAACTATTGCCGCGCGATCACCCCTTTGTCGAGGTGACGGAGCGGGTGCAGGCGGTGTTCGGCAACCGCTACACCGTCGTCATCGGCGTCACCCCGACATCGGGCGATGTCTATACGCCCGCAACGCTGGGCAAGCTGCTGGCCGTCACAGATGCCCTGATCGCCACACCCGGTGTTACCCCCGGCAATATCCAGAGCCTGGCGGCACCGCGCGCCAAAGACATCGCCGGCAACGCCGAGGGGTTGGTCGTGTCGCGATTGCTCGACCATGTGCCGGCCAGCCGCGCCGAAGCGCTGGCGATCAAGGAACGGCTGGCCGCCAACCCGCAATACAAGGACGTGCTGGTCAGCAGGGACGGTCGCACTGCCGCGATCTATGTGGAATTCAAGAAAGACCCCAAGGGCTTTGGCCATGTAATGCGCCAGGTCGAAGCCGCTATTGCGCCGATCCGCGATCGCAACACCAGCATTGAAGTCGCCGGCCAGCCGGTGTTCCTTGGCCTGCTCGAAACCTTCTCCAAACGCATGGCCTGGCTTTTGCCGATTGCTATCCTGTTGATCGGGGTGATCCATCTGGAGGCGTTTCGCACGCTCCAAGGCCTCGTGCTGCCGCTGGTCACCGCCATATTGGCGCTGATCTGGTCGCTGGGCATCATGACACTGGCGGGCATCCATCTCGATCCGTTTAACAATGTTACACCCATCCTCATTCTCGCGGTTGCGGCGGGGCACGCTGTCCAGATGCTGAAACGCTATTACGAGGAATATGACGAGCTGCGTGCCGCTCCGGCGATGGACTCCCGCGACGCCAATCGCCAGGCCGTGATCAATTCGATCATCAAGGTCGGCCCGGTCATGCTGGCGGCTTGCACGATCGCATCGCTCAGCTTCATGTCGCTTGCCTGGTTCGATATCCAGGCGATCCGCACCTTCGGCATTTTCTGCGGGCTTGGCATCATCAGCATCGCGGTTGTGGAATTGACCTTCACGCCGGCGCTGCGGGCCATGTTGCCAGCACCGCGTCGCCGCGAAATGACCGCGGAAAAAACCATCACCTTCTGGGATCGCTTTGCCGCGACGCTGGCGAAGCAGGTCAGCACCCCGGCCGCCCGCCGCCGCGTCTTCATAACGGCGGTGGTTGCCGCCGGCGTCCTGGCGGTTGGCGCATCCCGTGTTCACATCGATAATTCGCTGCGCAGCTTTTTCGGCACAAATTTGGCCGAACGGCAGGACGATCGCACCCTGAATGATGCATTGGCCGGCACCAACACCTTTTACGTGCTGGTCGAAGGCAAGACCGACGACGCCATCAAGGACCCGGCCGTGCTGCGCGCCATGGCAAAAACCCAGGCATATCTCGCTGCCCAACCCGAAATCGGACACACCCTGTCGGTTGTCGATATGCTGAAACAGATCAACCGCGGCATGAATGGTGGCGGCACGGCGGCTGGCGTCTTGCCCAACAGCGCAGCCCTAGTGTCGCAATATCTGCTGCTTTATTCGATGTCGGGCGAGCCCGGCGATTTCGATGGGCTGGTCGATTACCCCTATCGCAACGCTATCATCCAGGCGTTCGTCAAAACCGACAGCTCGGTATTCGTTGCCGACATCAACAAACACATCCTGCCGGTGATCAAGGCCAATTTCCCCAATACCGTCACCGTGAGGCTTGGCGGGAGCATCACCACCCCGACGGCGATGAACGAGGTAATGGTGTCCGGCAAGATCAAGAACGTCATCCAGATTTTCACCGTTGTCTTCATCGTCGGCGCCGTGATGTTCCGTTCCGCACGGCTGGGCGCTCTCATCCTCGTGCCGCTGGCCGCCACGTTGTTGACGGTGTTCGGGGTCATGGGCTTTGCGGGCATCCCGTTGCAGATCGCCACCTCGACAATGGCGGCGCTGGCGATCGGCATCGGCGCTGATTATGCAATCTATCTGACCTGGCGGCTGCGCGAGGAACTGAAAGGCGGCACCGACGAAAAGGCCGCCATTGCCGCTACTTATGCCAGCGCCGGCAAGGCTGTATTGTTCGTCGCAACCGCAGTTGCCGGGGGCTATGCGGTGCTGATGGCCTCGCTGGGCTTCAACGTCCACCTCTGGCTCGGCCTGTTGACCAGCATTTCAATGGCGGCGGCAGCGCTTTCAACCCTCACGCTTTATGCTGCGCTGCTGCTGACCATTCGACCCGATGTGATTTTTCACAGGGATGGCTCACGGCCCGCCGATGCACCGGATGCCGGGCTCGTGGCGCGCCCCGCTGGTATCGGTTTCGGCCTCGTGTTGGCGGGCGCATCGTTGATTTATGCATCCCCGGTTGTGGCGCAGGCGGTTTCGCAGCCTAATGCCGCTGATGCCGCCCGGCTGATGTCGGAAAGCCTGAAAGCCACCAAGCCGCAACGATCTATGGCGGTTGGTCGCTTTGTCCTGATCAATCCGGCCGGACAACAACGGGTACGCGAGACGACCAGCACCACCGAACTCAAAGCCGACGGGGTAAATAATCGCCGCGTTACCCGGTTCAATTCGCCAGCCGATATCGCCGGCACCTCCGTTTTGACGGTGGAAAACACCGGCGATGACGACATCTGGGTCTATCTGCCGGCGCTCAAGAAGGTCCGCCGGCTGTCGGCCTCCAGCCGCCGCGACGCCTTTGTTGGCACCGATTTTTCCTATGGCGATGTGCTTGGCCATCCGGTTGACGAATGGACGCACCGCATCCTCCGCAAGGAAGCCATCGACGGCGTCGCATCGGTGGTCATTGAATCGATACCGCGCGATCCTGTCGTCGCAGCCGCCACAGGCTATAGCCGCCGGATTTCCTGGCTCCGCGCCGCCGACATGGTGCCGGTAAAGACCGAGTTTTTTGGCCCGCAGCAGAACCTGATCAAAGTGTATTCGGCCGCCGACATCCGCCTTGTCGATCCGGCGAAGCGCTGTTTCCAACCGATGCGCCAAGTGATGAAAAACGTCGTGACCGGCCATGCCACGATAATCGAGTATTCCAGCTTCAAAACCGATGTCAGCGTTGTCGATGATCAGTTCCAGCCGCGTGCGCTCGAACGCGGTCGCTGATCGCAATGAATGCCGTAGGGCGGATTGCATGGGCAATGGCGGCGGCTGTCCCGGTGACAGCGGCTGCCCAATCTTTGCCCGACACTTCGCCCGTCGCCCCGCCCGGCGTTCTTGATCGGCTTGGCTTGCAAACCTCGTTCCGCGCCGGCGCCTGGACGCATGATCGAGACCTGACCGATGAAACCTTGACGGTCATCGGCAGCTTGCGCGCCCGGGTAGCGCCAAGCGCCGGCGCGCTTGACGCTTTTGCTGAAGGCTATGTTCAGACCGACAGCGTTGATGGCACCAACGCCGATCTTGTCGAAGGCTGGTTGCGCCTGACCAGCGGCGATCTCGGCATCAAGGCCGGTCGCCAGATTATCGTCTGGGGCCGCGCCGACCGGCTCAACCCGTCAGACGTGCTCAGTTCACGCGAATATACCCTGTTGGTGGCCAGCGACGACGAACAACGCCGCGGAACCATCATGGTTCAGGCGCGGCTTGGCATTGGCGCCTTTACCCTCGATGGCTATTGGCTGCCGGAATTTCGCGACAACCGCTTCCCGCTCGACCCCAACCCCGTCGGAGCGGTTGTCATTCCCGATCAACGGGTCGACGACAAAAGCCAGTTCGCCATGAAACTCGATCGCAGCGGCGGCAGCATCGACTGGTCGCTGTCATGGTTCCATGGCACTGACCGAACCCGCGATTTCGCCGCGGTGCCACTGCCCCCCAATAGCCCGCCTGGCACCTTCACCGGCGTCCAGCAACGCTTTCCCAAAGTCGATGTGTTCGCCGCTGATGCTGCTGGCAGCCTTGCTCGCATCGGCTGGCGTGCTGAAATCGCCTATAGCCGATATCGTGGCATCGACACGGTTTTCCGCAAGAATGATAATCTATGGCTTGTCGCCGGGTTCGATGCCGATGTGGTCGGCGGCTGGAACCTCAACTTGCAATACAGCCTGCGCCGCGTTTTCGATTTTTCTGATACCCGCGCCATCGTCAACCCGATTGTCCGCGCCGTCGCCAGCCAATCAGCCGCGGTCAACAATCAACTCGATCGCACACAACATGGGATGACAGCCCGCGTTGCCCATAAATGGTTGCAGGACACGTTGGATTTCGAACTGGCAACTATCGTCTATTTCCAGACCGCCGACGCCGCCATCCGCCCCAAACTTTCCTATGCGATTAACGATCGCCTGAGAATCACCGCCGCCGCAGATATCTTCGTGGGTCCACGCCTCAGCTATTTTGGTCGCGTCCGCGACCTGTCGGCCGGCTTTCTGCAACTCAACTACGGCTTCTAAAGGACGTGACTCCATGATCAAGCTGTTCGGGCGCATGATCCCTGCCGCGACGCGCGGCCTGATGCAGCCTCGGCTGAAGGCAACAGACCCGGTATTTAGCCAGTTCCGCGTCCTGCCCCACGATATCGACATCAACCTGCATCTCAATAACGGGCGCTATATGCAGATCATCGATGTTAACAGGATGGAGTTTCTGCTGCGCACCGGCGTTGCCCAGATTATTCTTAACCGCCGCTGGAAACCGATCTTGGGCAGCACTACGATCCAGTTTCGCCGGGAGCTTCGGCTTTGGGAACAGGCAATCGCATCGACCCGCCTGATAGGGTGGGACACACGCTGGGTCTACCTCGAACACCGGATCGAAACACTCGGCGGTCGTCCCGTCGCGATTGCGATGGCCAAGGCGGGTTTTCGCTGCAAGGGCGCTTGGGTCTCCATCGAATCCCTGCGCGCCGCCTTGCCCTTCCCGCTGCCCGAGATGGTCCTTCCCGCGCATGTCGATGCCTGGCGCGCGCTGGATGATGGGCTGGCGGCCCAGATCGGCTTTTTACGAGAATCGCGAGTCAGCGCCAAAATCGATGACAATCCTGAATTGGCTGAAGTGGAAGCGCGCTTCGCGCACCGTTCGCAACATGCTTCAGAAAAACTTTCAGATCAGAGCGTTAGGGCATGACTCTGGCGTTGAAAACGACGGCTCAGCAGACACTTTATCCAAAAGCTGCCATTTTGGCTTCCGGCCCATGCCAAACCATTCGACGGCGTGGCTCGAGACTTTACGCAAGTGTCCGCTCTTGGCGTAAGCCGACATTCAGCGACGCTGCGAGAAATGGCGGCTAAGTCCCAGAGTCGGTCATTCGCTTGACCGAAGGCAATCCGCGCACCGACCAGCTTGCCGGGCGGAGGTCCAGCACGGCGATCTATGGTCGGCCTCTGTTCGGCTGCAATGTCCGCTTCGTGCTGACCAAGGCGTGGTAAAGCTGGACGTCCGGCGGTTTGGATTGCAACCCGCCGGCCGGGGAGAGCGTAGTATGCAAAGTGCATCCATGATCGGTGTGGTCGCGGGAGTGCTGGCGATGTCTTCGGCAATAGCATGGTCAGACCCGGTAATGGCTATGGACCCGCCGGGTTATGCAGCGCCGTTCGTGGATTCGCTGGAAACGCTGAACTTTCCGCTGCTGGCGATGATCTGGCAGGCGCCCGGTTGGGCGCCTGCCCTGCGCGCCGATCCCGATTTGCGCGCACTGGCAGCGGTCCGGATGCAGCGGCTGGCCGCGACCTCTGCGTGCACCCCGCGGCCCCAGTGTCTGGCAGAGGCCTGGACGTGGACACCGGACGACATTGCCGCCGTCACCGCAGCACTGCGCACGGTGGCGGCGCGCCCAGGCATGGCCGACGCTTTGGTGCGCACCCATTTGCGCGCCTCCGGCCGCTTCGCGCGCCACGCGGCCCTTGCTGATGCCGAACTGTTGGCGGCGGCGTGGGCCGATACCGCCGCCGGCCTCAATCATCTGGTTGCGGTGTATGGCTCTGGCAAGCCGTCGCGCTATCCGGCAATCGACGACATCATCTTCGATGTGAAGCGGCCGGAATTTGCGGCTGTGCTGGATGCCCATGCCCGGGTGACTGAAGCCGCGACGCGCCCCGATGATCTGGTGTTCGACCCGTCGCTGCGCTTTGGCACCGGGCTGCTACGCCTCAACGAGCGCACCGACGCCGCCGCCTTTCGCCCTTTGCTGGCCGGCGAGAACATGGCGGCGGTGGCACAGGTTCTCCGGACGCGCTGGAGCGACTATCGCTATACGGCGCTGCTGGTGTTCGGCCATGGCCCTGAAGATGCGCAATCGCGCACCGGCGTGCTCGGCCATATCCGCATGGCGCGTTCCGCCGATCTGTTCGCCCGGCGCCTCGCCCCGTTCATCATCGTCAGCGGCGGCAATGTTCACCCCAATCGCACGCCGTTCAACGAAGCCATCGAGATGAAGCGGTTGTTGACCGCGCAGTACGGTATCCCGGCCGATCGCATCCTTATCGAGCCTCATGCCCGACACACCACCACCAATCTGCGCAACAGCGCGCGCCTGCTGTTTGCTGCCGGGTTCCCCATCAATCAGCCGTCGCTGATCGTCACCGATCCGGCGACGGCGCCGTATATCGGCAGTATGTTGCTGCAGGAGCGGACGCGGGCGGAGACCGGCGTGCTGCCGGGCGTGGTGGCGCCGGCATCCACGCCCTTCGCCTTTGAGTTCCGTCCCGACCGAGCGGCATTTCATGTTGATCCGTTAAATCCGCTCGACCCCTGAACAATAGGAACATAATATAGCCCACCCGAGCTGCTGCCGGTTTCGTGGGCACCAAATATAGGTGTTTTATGGAATCGTGGTTAGCCATTTGACCAACTGCTTCGAACACGCGCGCCAATGCCAGCTTCTGGCGTATGCCGACATTCAGCGGCTCCGCCAGGAACGGCCGCAACGTCCCAAAGTCGGTCATCGGTGCCTGACCGCTCGCCTGCGGGCACAGGCGTTTAGCCGGGGAGCACTGGCGCGGGCAGCTGTCTGAGCAGCGCCTCCACCGCCATGCCGATCGCCATCACGGGGCGGTCCCCGCCTGCCGGGCCGTCGAGCTCGATCGCGACCGGCAGACCGCCCGCCGTCAACCCGCACGGCAGCACCAGCCCCGGCAGCCCCAATGTGCTTCCCGGAGTGATGTTGCGGGCGATGGCGGTGGCAAAGGGCACCGACGCGCCGCCGATATCGACATTGCCTTGGTCTCCCACCAGCGTTGCCGGAACCATCGTCGCAGGCAGCAGCATGGCGTCGATACGATGGTCGGCGAACCAGGCCGCCATTGCGCGCTGCAGCGCCGGTCGTGCCTGGTCGCGGGCGGCGGCATACACATCTTCGGCGATTGCCGCCGGCGCACCGCGCAGCGCCACCTGGACGAATACATCCGCCACATCGGCGCTGACCCCGGCGAACATCGTTTCGAAATCAATGGGAGCACCCGAATCTGCGAGATAGCGCTCCAGTGCCGGCACCACGTCGTGCACCTGAATCGCCATCGCCAACGGCACGACCCCGTCCAGCCCCGGTACCGGTACCTCGACGATCACGGCCCCCGCAGCGGCAAGCAGTGCCAACACCGCGTCGACCAGCGCCGCGACTTCGGCAGCGATGCCGGCGAAGAAGAAACCGCGATCAATGCCGATTCGCAGGCCGGAGAGCGTTGCCGGTTCGATCGGCGCCACCTCTCCGCTAACGACCGCATCGAACAGCGCCAGGTCGGCAACGCACCGTGCGTGAGGCCCGATCTGATCAAACAGCGCGGTGATCGGCGCGGTGCCGTCGGTCGGGTAACGGCCCGTCGTGGGCCGGAAGCCGGTGATGCCGCACAGCGCCGCCGGCACGCGGATGGAGCCTTGCGTATCCTCCGCCACGCCCAGCGGTGCCATCCGCGCCGCGACCGCCGCCGCGGTTCCGCCCGATGAGCCGCCGGGGATGCGCGAGGGATCATAAGGGTTGCGCACCGCGCCGAATTCCAGATTGCTGCTGGTCCAGCCGAATGA
>JACMOQ010000143.1 GCA_014377905.1 Acetobacteraceae bacterium
CCTCGGAGGAACGTCAAATGAGCATTCTGGAAGAGACCGGCGCCAAAACTTGGGACCGTTCGGATATGTCGTTAATCAGCAGCAAACGCGTCACTGGGTCCGCAGTCTACAACCATGACGGCGAAAAGCTCGGCAGTATCGATGATTTGGTCATCGACAAGCTGTCGGGACAGGTCCGTTTCGCTGTCATGTCTTTCGGCGGCTTTCTTGGCATCGGCGAGAACTACCATCAAATACCCTGGGACGGACTTCAATACGACAAGAGCCAGGACGGTTATCTCATCAATCTCAGCCGCGCAGCTCTGGAAGCTGCACCAAACTATGACCGCGATCAGATCGACAGCTTCGACTATGCTGGCGAGGGTCGTACGATCGATGATTATTATGGTAAAATTGATGGCTTCTATAGCCCGGAGCAGCAGTCTCGTCGCAATACATCCAAGGTCGATAGCGCTTATCGGTCCGACGCGCCACTTTCGATGCCGCGCAACTAGGAACGAAGGGCGGCGGCGCGCATTGATGCGCCGCCGCCCCCTCTCGCATTCTTAATTACCCTGCAAACGTGCGGGCTTTGTCTAATCTGTGCATCGGCGCCCACCGCTGAGCGCATCCCCGAACTTGGCCGCATTCATAGCGCGTCTCGATACCGGTCCCGCTGTTTTGCGGGCGCTGGTGTAAACCAGCGCGCAATTAGCACCTCCGTCCGGGTGTCCGGCGAACCACTGTAATCGTTGCCTGAATCTCGTTCGGGGCAAGGTCCCGATCGGCGCCAATGGGGACCCCACCCACAGAGCAAATTCTGCCCTGCTACCAACGCGCTGGCTCAAATCTGACAGGGGTTCTACTACGGCGCCGATTCACAACCTTCCGCTGCCGGCCATTCGCCGACATCGCAGGAACAAACGCCCGAACGTCAGCTCTTGCAAGAAACCGCCTTTCAGCGGCGTTGGCAGGAAAGGCTGAAAAGTCCCAGACGCGGTCATTCGCCCTTGCGTCGAAACCCGTCCCCTTGCGGACACCTCAGGAACGGCTGCTGTCGACCCAGTTCTCGTCATTCCGCGGACGGGACAGGAACGGCTGATCCTGACAGAAGCGGCCGTTCGACCGAAAAAGCGCTGCAAGGCAATCGGGCGCCCTCACGCCCGACGAAGATCCCACCAGTCCCGGTTCACAAACCGGCCTTACTCTTGGACGGCCGCACACCCCATCAGCCTGGGCGAGCGCTGCTTCAGAACACCACAAGTGGCTTGGCCGCCGCGCCCGGGGTCAGGACAATATCGCCAAAGCTGGCGTTGGCTTCACCCTGCTGGATGATTGTGTTGGCGATGAACCACACCTGCACGATGCGCCCTGGCATCGGGCCGCCGACATACTTGGCATAGTCAGCCGCAACATTGCGGCGTTCAGCCAGCCATTTTCCCACGTCCCGCGTGTCAGACCGCACCACCACATGATATTCTCGCCCAGACCAGCCGGGGAGCGGGCATTCAAACCCAAAGCCTTCAACAAGGCTGGCGCTCCACATGTAGGTGAGATCCTTGCCGTTCTCGAACTTCACCGCAATGCTGAAATAATCATGGTTCGCCGATGCCGTCTCCGGCAACTTTGACGGGATCTGGTCAACCTTCCACCGCCATTGCAAGGCTGTCGCGGCGGTTAACGGCACATCTACATCGCGTGTCAGGATGCCGACATTTTTCTTGGTATGCACGTGCATCTGCCTTTTGGGGCCAGGCGCGCCGCGTGCTGCAGGTGCAATACGATAGATGTCAGCCGGACCGAGCACCGCCAGTTCTGGCAAATAGGCCCAACCTTCGGGCGGCACTGCAAGGCCGGGCTTGACGGCCGGAGCAAGGTTCGGTGCCGGCTGCGCAAATGCCGGCAGCGCAAACGCCGCCAGCGCCAACGCCGCTGCCGGCACTATCGATCGCGTGCTTCTGATCATTGCAATGCGTCCCCCCAATCTGCCGTCCGTGCTGTTGCCAGCCAAGGAGTCAAACCGGGACACAGCCCACACGGACAATTAAGCTTAGCCTTTTCACCGGCATTGGCAATTGCCATCCACACGTACCGGGCCGCGCCATAACCAAACCCGGCGGAAAATCGAAATCCCCATAGCCCAGACCCTGCGGCCCGCGGGTTCACCAGCAAGCTTCACGGTCTGGCAGATGCCAGAGGATGACCGCTCGCCTTCCACCTAGCCGTCGGCCAAGCGGCACACTGCAAGGCTTATGACACGCTGATCGCCCTGCCGCAGCAGGCGCCAAACCCTAGCCATTCAACGATGCCGCTCAACATTACGACGGAATGTCGGCCTCTGCCGAAAGCCGACGTACAGCGACCTCGCCAGGAATGACGGGTAAGTCCCAATGGCAGTCGTCCAGCGTTCGTTTTGCCACCAGCATGATCGCGTTTTTCCCTAAAGTCCCTCCACCGCCAGCAACGCGAA
>JACMOQ010000144.1 GCA_014377905.1 Acetobacteraceae bacterium
CAGCGGTGAGCCGTGCGGGAGTACCGGCGAAAGCGCGGCTTTGCTGATCATCGAAGGTAAACCGGACGCTGATGGCACAGCCTTCCGACTGCGGTGTTGCAACGACAATCTCGACCGGCAAGGCAAAGCCTACACCAGCGATCTCGAGCCATCCTATTAGGCCGAGTGGGGCTGCGGCATTCGAGGTTAGCCGTGCGCCACCCTCCGACATGTCAATCACCTGAACCAGGATTTCCGCCTGACCAGTCAGGCGCAGCCGGGCCGGCTGCTGGATGGTGTATCGTGGGTATTCGCGTCGATCCACCTCCGTTGTTGATCCCCGAATGACCTGCACCACCCGGTGTTGCAGATCGGCAAGCGACTGTCCGAGTCGGTGTGAATCCTGCCGCACCGTTCCGACGCGGTCGAGGGTCGCGCTGGCGTAGCTCGATACCTCCGCGACCAGTCGGGCCAGGGTTTCGGTGACGGTGGCGGTTTCGGTGACGTTACGGGCGATTTCGGCTGTTGCGCTGCGCTGGGCGTCGATGGCGTTGGCAATCTCGCCCGACATTGCCCCCATGGTGATGACGGTTGTTTCGATCTTGTGCACACTGGCGACTGCCGCTTCGGTTGCAATGCGGAAATCGTCGATTTGAGCGCTGATTTCGCGGGTCGATTGGGCAGTCTGGGTCGCCAGTGCCTTGACCTCGGAGGCGACGATGGCAAAACCTTTACCGGCGGTGCCGGCTCGGGCGGCTTCGATCGTTGCGTTCAGCGCGAGCAAATTGGTGCGGCTGGCGATTTCGGAAATGATTGCGACAACGCATCCGATACTTGTGATCCGGCCGGTCAAGGCGTCGATCGCGCTGCGCGCAGCATACCCGGCGTCTGCGGCTTGTCGCCCGTTCGCGGCAGATTGTTCGGCCTGGACGCCGATAGCGTTGATCGACGCAGTCAATTGTTCGGCCGCCGCTGCCACGCTTTGCACCCGTGCCATGGTCTGGTCAGCCGCCGCGGCCGCGGCATGGGCATTGCCGCCGGTCTGTTCGGCGAGGCTTGCCATCGCCTCGGCGGCATCGGACAGGGAATTGGTTCGGTCGGAAAAGCCGGCGACGGCTTCGCGGGATTCTTCCTCGACTGTTTCGGCCATGGCGTTCAGCCCTGCTCGGCGCGCCCGATCTGCGTCATCACGGCGCTGGGCTTCTTCGGTCCGCAAGGTTTCGATATGTGCCAGGTTGTCCACAATGGCGGACTGCATTTGCCCGAGCGCGCGCAGCAATATCCCGGTCTCGTTACGACCTTGGCGGCGCGGCGCGTTGACCACATTATCGAGACGGCCGCTGGCGATTGCGGCGGCGATTGCGGCGGCGCGCCGGATTTGTGGCACGATTGTCTGGCTGAGCACCGCGGTGGCCAGCAGGGCAACCAGGCCGGACCCTGCAATTGCCGCCCAGGTCGACGTAAGCGTGGCGGCCAGCATCGCTTCAGCGGCGCTACGCTGGTCGAACCCGTCTTGGGCGAATAATTCGGTGGTTTCGTCGAATGACGGGGCGAGGGCGGTAAGTTTCGCGCCGGTATCGGACCCAGCCGACGCAGAAATCGCCTCGATTGTGCTGCGCAGTTTTGTCGCGGCGTCACGGGTGGTCGCGGACGACGCCCGCTCGATCGCGATATCCAAATCATCGAAAAGGACGGCGAAATCGGCGCGGGCTGCTGCGCCGGTAACCGCCGCAGTGGCAAAATCCCCGCGCAGGGCAGCGAACTTCACCTGGGCGCCACGGACAAAATTCACCGACATGAACGACTGATCATACATTCGGATCGCGAGCGCGCCGAGCGCATCTGCCGTTCGGAGCGAATAGAGGCCCAGCGCCACGGTGCTCAGCGCCATGGCCATACATAAGATTAGAATCTTGATGCGAATTGACATGGATATCCGTTCAAAAACCGAGGTCAGGGCTGACAACTTGTGAAGCCTGAATGTCACCTCAATTGACACGCACTTTCATTTTCATTTTGGGGTGGATCAGACAACGCACATCGTGATCGCCGAGCAACGTAAACGCGACACGTGTTTCGGTGCCGGGTGACTGGACAATGCCCGGACGATTCGCGCCATTGGGATCTCGCACGGCTATATTATGCGTAACGTCATCATCGTTCTTGAAGTCGACCGAAGTGCCGGCGCTGACATCGAGCGCTTCCTCGGTGAACTGCTTGTTTTTCTGTCCGACCACCGGCTCGGCCGCCATGGCCCCTGCCAGGAATGCGAACCCTGCTAGACATACGAAGCGCAGTATAAGTGACATCAGCCTTCCTCCTCGGTGGTTGGTAGGGTTGGCAGCTTGATCGCGGGATCCTGGCTGGTCAGGGTGTGCATGAAGGCCACCAGATCGGTGACATCCTGGTTGGAAAGAGCCAGCCGATGCATTTCCGCAGACAGGCTCGGGCGTTGCAAAAAGCCGGTGGCATAGTGGCGCATGACAGCGGCCAGCGTTTTCACCGAGCCGTCATGCATGTAGGGCGCACGCTGGTCGATATTACGCAGGGTCGGGGTTTTGAACGCGTGCATCAGGCTGGCGACGCCGGGCAGCTGTGCGCCGCGCCCAGGATCGGTGCTGGCCAATCCGATGTCGTGAAATCCATCATCGGTGAAACGCCAGCCACTATGGCAGGCGGCACAGTTCGCGGGGCCGTTGAACAGGACAAAGCCGCGCTTGGCGGCGTCCCCAATGGCTGCTTCATCACCATCGATCCAGTGATCGAATGGCGCTTTCCCGCTCACCACCGTGCGTTCGAATGTCGCGATTGCCGCCGATACCCGTTCCGGAGTAATCTTCTCGTCGCCGAATGCGGACTGGAACTTATCCCGGTAAAGCGGCATGCGCGACAGGCGCGACATGATTTCCGGCAATGTGGCGTTCATTTCGGCGGCCGCAATCATCGGGCCGGTGGCTTGATCCTCCAGGCTGTCCTTGCGACCGTCCCACATCATGAGTTCGCCCCAGGCGAGGTTCATGATTGGCGGAGTGGCGCGGGCGAGCGGTTTGGCATCCGACCCAACCCCAACCGCGAGACCATCTTTCCAGGCCATCGACGGATTATGGCAGGTGCCACAAGACATTGTCGCCGGGCCGGAGAGGCGTGGATCGAAAAACAGCGACAGGCCGAGATCGGCTTTGGCAGCACTAAAGGGGTTATTGGGCGGGAACGGAACCGCATCGGGACGATGATAACGCTGCTTCAAGATCGCCAGGGGCACAGGGGGGGTGGCCTCGGCGTGGAGTGGGACGGGGGCAGCAACTGCAACGGCCACGGCAATGATCGCGAGGCCATCACGGGCGCGGCACAAAATTGTGGATAGGCGCTTCACCTGGTTCTCCATCATACATCCGGCGGCTTCCCACCGAGCAACGGTATGATGGATCAGGCAGATTGCGGAATGGTTAACCGCAATAGTCGCAGGGGCGCTACATCCAGTGCGCCGGCACCCAGAAGCACGGTTGCGGCACGGTATCGCGGCGCCAGTGCCCGTCCATCCAAAGATTGCTGCCACTGTCGCGCTTGACCCAGGCACCGGCGCGCCATGCGTATGACCCACCCGCCCAGTCCCAGTGTCCGGGCTGCCAGAGTTGTTCATCTTCTGACACTGGCGGTTTCGGCCGCTCCTCCGATCGCATCAGTGGGGCAAGCTGGCAGGCGCCGGCTTGGGTTTCCACGATTTGGCAGGCGGCGAGCGCGAGCAGGGCGGCGGTGAACAGGACGGGC
>JACMOQ010000145.1 GCA_014377905.1 Acetobacteraceae bacterium
ATTTCGAAAAATTCGTCGAGCGTGCCAAGCCCGCCCGGCAGGATCACAAACGCATCGGCCAGTTCGAACATCCGGCGTTTGCGGCTATGCATGCTGTCGGTGACGATCAGTTCACCGGCGCCGATATGGGCGACCTCGCGCCGCATCAGAAAGTCGGGCATCACGCCAACCAACTCACCCCCGGCATTGTGCGCGGCGCGCGCGACCACCCCCATCAGCCCGATCCCCCCGCCGCCATAGACCAGTTTGATGTTGGCGGCCGCGAAGCCCTGGCCCAGTTCGGCGGCACTGGCCGCGAAGGCTGCGTTGTTGCCGACAGCGGAACCGCAAAAAACGGCGGCAGATTGAATGCGGGACATCAGGGGGCTCCGGGCCAGAAAAATTGGTTCGGCGCGCGCTTAGCACACTCTGTCGATTGAGATCATTTTTTGCGGAGGGATGGATAAGGGGTTGGCGGTCGGACGTCTAACTGGGTATGTTCATAATTCGTGCACAATTATCAGGGGGGATACTCATGCGTCGTTTCGGGTTGATTTTCGGCGGCTTGGCGTTGGCGGCAGCGGTCATAACGGGATTGGGCACGGGTTATGCCCAGGCGCAGGGTGCGTTCGCTGATGTGATTGCGGCGCGGCAAGCGGGTTTCAAGGCAGCTGGCGGCAATATGGGCGCCATTAAGAAGGTGCTCGATGCCGGTGGCGACCTGACCACGGTTGCAACGAACGCGCAGGAAATTTCCGATTGGGCCAAGAAAATCCCAATGATGTTCCCGACTGGCAGCGGCCCGGAATCCGGCGTCAAAACTGCGGCCCTGCCCGAAATCTGGGTTAGCAAGGGCGATTTCGAGAAGGCTGCCGCAGCGCTTGGTGTCGAAGCCGACAAGTTGATGGTCGCGCTGAAGGCCAATGACAAGGCCGCCGCGACCGCCGCGTTCGGTGCCACCGGTGGCACATGTGGCGCTTGCCATCGCACCTTCCGCGCCAAGACCTGATCGGGTTCCACGCGAACATCGATCCCGGAGGACACGGTCCCCCGGGTTTTTTGCTGACCGGTGGCCAGCCATAGGTCGGCGCGGACTTTAAAGCCGTGTTACCGCCAGCCACACGAGAACCGCGAACACGATCAGGACCGCGCCGGCAAGCACTGGGCTCACCATGCGCGGCGCCGGGGTCGCCGCCGGCAGGCGCTTTTTGCCGGTCAGCATCGGCCGCACCAGATCGTGGCGCTTGACCACCGCATAGGCAATGATCGCGACCACATGCAGCACCACCACGATCGTAATCAGATCGAAGGTGAGGAAGTGCAGGCTGAGTAATGTTTCGCTAAGCGGCTTGGCGATCAGTTTCGACAACGGACCCTCGACGAAATCTTCATCGTTGCGGCCAAACAACCCAGTGCCGATTTGCGCCAGCAGCAACGCAAGCATGCCCACCACCATCCAGCCACCGGCCTCATTATGGCCAATCTGGGTGTCGGGTTCGCGGCGGGGGAAACGCAACAAATGGCGAATCCCGGCGAGCGGGCTGCGGATGAACTGGCTGAACCGTGCGGTTTCGCTGCCGATGAAGCCCCAGACCAGGCGCCAGAGCACCAACACCAGGATGGCCTCGCCGCACAGCATGTGCAGCGCCAGCATGTTGAGTTTGATGGTGACGTAGCTGCCGACGATCAGTGCCACCAATATCCAATGGAACAGCCTGATCGGCAGATCCCATATTTTCATTGGCAGCATCAGGCCGGTGCTCGGTATGCGAGGCGCCATTTGATACATCTCTCATTTTTTTTCATCGGTGGCATCTTGGGCATCATAGCGATTGGACAGAACAGACATTGTTTCTATTCCATGGGACACCTTAGCAGAACTGCTTGGAAAGGGTGACGTGGCGCGTTTGCCGCGATACTGTCAGCGTCATGGGACAAGAACCGGTCAAACTCTATCGCGCCAACCCGTTTCGCATTGCAGGCTTGGTTGCGGGCGTGATGGCGCTCGGGGGGGCGGTGTGGTGGGGCAGCGCGAGCCATCGCACCCCGCCGATCGCACAGCAAGCAGCCGTTGCGGTTCCGGCGTCGCCGGTTGTGGCTGGGGCGTCGACCGTTTTGCCAACGACCGCGGCCACCCCATCCCCGGCCGTTGCCGTGCCCAGCTTTGATATTGTTCGGGTCAATCCGCAAGGTAATGCCGTGATCGCCGGCCGGGCTGCGCCGGGGGCCGAGGTAAGTGTTCAGCAGAATGGTCAGGAGATCGGGCGGGCCACAGCCGATCAGCAAGGCCAGTTCGTTGTGCTGCCGGCCACACCGATTGCGGCTGGGGCGCAGGAACTGACCTTGTCTGCCCGCAGTGGCGATCAGCCGGCGGTTAGCGCCAGCGCGCCAGTGATCGTTTTGGTGCCGGCGCTAGCGATCGCACAAACCGCTGCGCCAGCACCGCCCCTGGCGGCTGCGTTGGTTATTTTAACCCCATTG
>JACMOQ010000146.1 GCA_014377905.1 Acetobacteraceae bacterium
ATGGCGGGCTGTGCGAGACCGCGATCTACTACCGCCGGCTTGTCTGATGGCGCTGTCCCTGGTTGGTGCCGCCTTGCTAAGCGCGCTGTTGCATGCCGGCTGGAATGCCGCGGTCAAAGCCAGCGCCCGTCCCGCGGAAACCATGACGGCGCAAATGCTGCTCGGCGCGGCGATGGTTCTGCCCGCGCTAGTCTGGAGCGGTCTGCCAGCAATGGCGTCCTGGCCTTGGATTCTGGCCACGAGCTTGACCAACACGATAACTGTCACCGCTTTGCTGCGGGCCTATGCACTCGGCGGGTTCGGCGTCGTCTATCCAGTGGTGCGGGCCATGTCGGTGTTGCTGGTGGTGCCGCTGGCGGCATTCCTTGCCGGCGAACAGTTGGGCATCGGCGCGCTCACCGGGATTTTCCTGATCGTTGCCTCGCTCGGTCTGCTTGCGGTCTCAGCCGGGCGCGATACCAGCTTTCCGCTCCCCGCGATGGTTTGGACCGGCATCGCCGGGCTGTCGACGGCGGTTTATGTGCTGTGCGATGCCCAAGGGGTGCGGGCATCGGGTTCGGCCATGGCTTATGGTTTCACTGTGTCGATCGGCAACGCCGCCGCGATGTCGTGGCGGTTGCGCAAGACCGGATCACCATTGGCCATCATGCGCGGCAACTGGCGCATTGGGGCGCCGGCGGCGGTGGCGTCAATGGCGTCCTATCTGTTGATATTATGGGTATGGACCCAGACCGCGATTGCGCCAGCGGCGGCCTTGCGCGACACCAGCGCGGTATTTGCCATCCTGATCGCGGCGATCTGGTTGCGGGAACGTTTCACCGTGCCCCGGTTGATCGCCGTCGCCTTGTCCGCAATCGCCGTGTCGTTGCTGCGCCTGGGTTAATCAGGCCGCGCCGACAATCCAGCCGCGTGCGTCGGACGCCGACCACCAGCTGACCACCAGATGCGGGGCCAGGGCTGCAATCCGGATCGCCTGTTCGGCAACGCTTTCGACATAGTGGGTGCAGCCCCAGCGCGTTGCCGCTTCGGCCTTGTAGCGCGTCACGCTCGCCAGATCATTGCCGATATCGGCCGGGCGCGATTGCACGTGCAGGCCGCCATGGCCGTGGCGGGCGAGCCAGGCCTCGGTCAGCGCCTGATCACCCGCGGGCCGCCCGGTGATCACCACCGCCCGTTCCGATGCAAAGGCCGGCAGGTTCAAGAATGGCAACAACCCATGGCGCCGTTCCAGCGCCGCGGCGAGATCGGCATCGTACTCCGCTAAAGGAATGTCGGGCAGGAACACGCCATCCAGGTCGAGCCCGACAAAAGGCGCCTCATACGCCATGTCCGCAGGCTCCCCCAGCGTCCGGCGTGCGCGGGCAGCCGGGGTCGCCTCGCCGCGCTCCCACGGCAGGCGAAAGAACTCCCGCATCGGGTGGGACAAATCCGGGATGTAGCCGCTGGTTTCCGGATCGTGGACAATGGTCAGGCTTAGGGCCGGTTGGTCGAGGGACGCCAGCACACCGCGCATCGTCGCCCCGGTGGCGCAACAATCATCGACCACCAGCAGCCGTCCGGCCGGTTTGGGGCCAAGCCAGTTCACCTGCCCTGTCTTGCTATCCCAGACCACCATTGCCAAAGGTCGTGCCAGCATTGATGCCGCCATCGTCGCCGGCACCAGCCCGCCGCGCACAATCCCGACCACGACATCCGGGTGCCAGGCGGCAGCGCGGTCCATCAGGGCGGCGACCATCCGCTCGGCCTGATCATAGCCGATGAAATGCGGCATCCGATCGGTCGCGAGGCCTTTCCAGGGTGCGATTATCGCTTCAACTCCATGCCGATCCGGCGATTGACGAAGCGGGTGGTGTAGGCCTTCGACAAATCGATGCCCGGCTTGTAGACGCCGACCGCCGCCATGGACTGGTAGAATTCGGCCCAGCGCGCGTCGGTCATCGCGCCGATGCCCATGGTTTCGGTGTCGCCGCTATCGACGATGCCATGGGTAATCATGATAGCGCGGCCGTAATCGAGCATCGCCTGGGTCATTTCCGGGTTGGTGTCACGGATGATCTTATGGGCCGGCGTCGGGTCGCCGTAGAGATACGAATACCACCCTTCAAGCGAGGCATCGATGAAACGCTGGGCAAGGTCGGGTTTGTCGGCGATCAGCTTGGCCGACGTGGTGATGATGTTGGCATAGCCCCGATAACCGCCATCGGACAGCAGCAGCACGCGCGGTTTGAATTTGGCCTCGGTTTCAATTAGAAACGGTTCCGATCCGAGATAGCCCTGCTGGATCAGGTTTTTGTCGGCCAGGAACGGCGCCAGATTGAAGGTGTACGGCCTGATCTGGCTGTCGCTATAACCGTATTTGGCGGCGACGAACCGCCACCAGCCATTGCGGGTATCGGCGCCGATGGCGATCGGTTTGCCTTTCAAGGACGGGAAATCATCGCTGCCGACGCCGGGATGGGCGATTAGCACCGCCGGTTCCTTCTGGAAGATCGCCGCGACCGCGATGTACGGCAGGCCCTCGGCGGCGAACTCGATGGCCCGGCCGCCGCCC
Organism: Acetobacteraceae bacterium; assembly: GCA_014377905.1. Classification (GTDB taxonomy): domain Bacteria; phylum Pseudomonadota; class Alphaproteobacteria; order Acetobacterales; family Acetobacteraceae; genus CAITOL01. The sequence continues at coordinate 2,552 of JACMOQ010000146.1, forward strand.
AGGTTGAAATCGAGCGCGCCGGCCATCAGTAACTGCATGTGGTTCACCTGCGGACCGCCCTGGCGGATGGTAACCGACAAGCCGCGCTTGGCGTAGAAACCGTTGGCAACGGCCTGATAATAGCCGCCATATTCGGCTTCTGCGACCCAATCGAGCCCAAACGTCACTTTATCCTGAGCACGCGCCGAAACGCTGAACACCATCAGCACGGCGGCGAGTAAACGGGTGAGCATGGCAGGAACCTCCTTAGCAACGACGCCGAACTGTAACCACTACCACCAGCCGCCGTCGACCACCCAGTTTTGCCCGCTGCACATCCGGCTGTCATCGGCGGCGAGCCACAAAACCATCCGCGCAATATCGGGCGGATAGAGCATTTCCTTGAGGCATTGCGCGTCCAATGTCGCGCGTTCCGCCTCCGGCGTCAGCCACAACTGCTTCTGCCGGTCGGTAATGATCCAGCCCGGAATGATGCAATTGACCCTGATGCCATCTTGCCCGAGGTCACGGGCGAAGCTGCGGGTCAGCCCCTCGACCGCTGCTTTGGCCGAGGTGTAGGCGGGCATCCCGCCCATTTTCAAGTGCCAGGAAATCGAGCCGAAATTGATGATCGACCCGCGCTTTGCCGCCTGCATCGCAGGTGCGACCGCCTGAATGGCGAAAAACTGATGGCGCAGATTGACCGCCTGGCGGTTGTCCCATAGCTCGGGCGTGACATCGCGCCAGTCATGCCGCTCATCATGGGCGGCGTTGTTGACCAGCACATCAATAGGGCCGAGCTCCGCAGCGATGGCCGCAATCGCTACCCGGGTCGCGGCAATATCGGTCAGGTCGCAGCGTTGAAACGCCGGCGGTGCCAACCCTTCGGCGACCAGTTCGGCCACCAAACCGCCGCCATCCTGGATATCGAGAAACCCGACCTTGGCGCCCTGGCGGGCAAAATGGGTGACGATGCTGGCGCCAATCCCCGACGCCCCGCCACTGACCAGCACCACGCGGTTCTTGAGGCTGGGATAAATCGCGTCCGACATTTCTGATACTCCCCTGCTGCTGCCGTGATCGCATATTTGCCGCCGGATTGTCAGCCCGGCGCGGACGGGTGAAGATGGTTGCAAGCTTCGGGAGAACCAAGATGGAAGATCGTTACCTGCGCACTGGCATATTCCTCGCGCCGTTTCACGCGATGGGGGAAAATCCGACTCTCGCGCTTGAACGCGACATGGAACTGCTCGAACATCTCGACCGACTGAATTATCACGAGGCCTGGGTCGGCGAACATCATTCCGGCGGGTTCGAGATTATCGCCTGTCCCGAAATGTTCCTTGCCGCAGCCGCGCATCGGACGAAAAATATCCGCCTCGGCACTGGTGTGGTGTCCCTCCCGTATCACAACCCGTTCATGCTGGCGTCGCGGATGATGCAGCTTGACCACATGACCCGCGGGCGGGCGATGTTTGGCGTTGGACCGGGCGCATTGGTGCACGACGCGGCCAAAATCGGGCTTGACCCGGCCGATCAGCGCAAAATGATGAATGACAGTCTCGATGCAATCATGACCTTGATGCAAGGTGGCATCGTCAACAAGAAAACCCCATGGTTCGACTTGCGCGATGCCCAGTTGCAGTTGAAACCCTACAGCCAGCCGATGATGGAAATGGCGGTGGCGTGCGCGCGGTCCCCGAGCGGGGCGCTCGCCGCCGGCCGCCACGGCATTGGCATGCTGTCGATCGGCGGCACATCGGACGACGCCCTCGCCCAGCACGCGTCCAACTGGGGGGTTTACAGCGAAAGCGCCCTCGCCGCCGGCAAAGCGGTTGATCGGAGCAAATGGCGGATCGTGAATTTCTGTCATATCGCACCGACCCGCGAACAGGCCCGCGCGGAAGTCGCCTATGGGCTTGCAGATTACTGCAAATACTTCACCGATGTTGCCACCTTCCCGATTATCCCGCCCGGCATCGAAAACCCGCTCGACTTCCTAACTGAGAACGGCATTGCCTGCATCGGCACCCCCGATGACTGCATCGCCCATTTCGAGCGGCTTTGGCAGGGTTCGCAGGGCGGCATGGGGGCGATTTTACAGTTGGCGCATAACTGGGCGGATTGGGAGGCGACCAAGCGTAGCTATGAATTGATGGCGCGCTATGTCCATCCGCATTTCCAGCGCCAGTCGAACAGTTTGCGGGTGCGGAGCTATGATACCGCGACGGCGAGCCATGGGACGTATGGGATTGCGTCGGCACGGGCGGTGGAGGCGGAAATCCAGCGTTACAAGGCAAGCCAAGCGGGGTAAGGAAGGGACTTCTTTGTTTGAAAACAAAGAAGCAAAAAAACTTTAGTACTTGTTGCCGTTGGCGTGCCCACTCACCGCAGTCCCACGCCAACGGCAACAAGTAGCAAAAAGTTTTTTTGGTTCTTTTTGTTCACAAAAAGAACAGCTTTCTTTCTTCGTTTTTAGGCCCAAAGTGAATATCCACGTCTCGCCAGACCCGCCCCCGTCCCGCGCAAGCCTCATTATTGAGGTCGTGCACGATCTTGTCTGCCCCTGGTGCTATCTCGGGGTGCGGCGCCTTGCCCGCACCCTGGCCCGGCGTCCGGATATTGCGGCCGACCTTATCTGGCGGCCATTCCTGCTCAACCCGGACATGCCACGCAGCGGTATGGCGCGCGATGACTATGTTTTGCGCAAGTTTGGCGGTGAAGATCGTGCCCGCCGGCTCTATGCCTCGATTAGTGATATTGGTCGGGCGGAAGGCATCGATTTCCGCTTTGACCGTATCGTTCGCACGCCGTCATCAGTGGACGCGCATCGGCTGGTGCGCTGGGCGAGCCTTCAGCAGGCCGGTACCGCGATCGCGAACGCGGTGTTTCGCGCCCATTTCACCGAGGGCTTGGATATTGGAGATAAATTAACACTCGCCCAGATTGCCGGCGCCTGCGGGCTGGCGGCAGACGCAGCTTACGCTTGGCTAAGTAGCGAGACCGATGCCGAAATCGTGCATGCCGACAATCTGCGCGCCCATCGGCTCGGCATCAACGGCGTCCCATGTCTGGTGATCGACGGGCGCCACGCCATCGCCGGCGCGCAGGATGCCGAGGTCATTGAACGCTTGCTCGACGTCGCACTTGTGGCTGCGAGTGAGTTTTAAGGCCCCAGCAGCATCGGGATGCGAACGGCGCGCTGGGCGGCAGCGGCGGTCAGCACCTTGTTATTGGCGTCGTACCGGAACCAATGCCCGGCAGGCGGCACCGGGCGGGCAATGACCGGCAGCGTGGTCCACTGCACCGGCGCCAGCGGCAGCGTCAGATGGGCGCGGTAAGCCGGTCGTGTGGTCAGCATGTCGTACCAGGCGCGCAGATGCGGCATTGCCGGCTGGCCGGGGATGCGCAGCGCGAACCAGCGGTGCAACGCCGGACCGAACGCGATGTCGGCGAGGGTCAATTGCCCGCCAGCGATGAACCGGCTTCGGGATAGACACATTTCGAGGGCCCGCCACTGGGCCGACCATTCCCGCAACGCCGCCGTTATGGCCCCATCGTCGCGCGCACCGGTTTGCACCATTCCGGCAAAAACGATTTGCGCCGGAGCCTCCATGGCTGTTGCCTCGAAATCCAGCCACGCATCAATGTCGGCGCGGGCCCGCGGATCGGCCGGATACAGCGGCGTTGCCGGCGCGTGGGCATTGCACAGATATCGCAGGATCGCGTGGCTTTCGCACAAGGTGAAATCCCCATCCTGCAGGCACAACATGGGTTCCTGTATTCCAGCCGTCGTGCCACCCCGGGCTGCCGCGATTACGCCAGGGCTCGGTGGGCCATCGGCACGATGATAGGGCAGGTTCAATTCCTCCAACGCCCAAACCGCCTTTAGCGTGCCGGTCGCCGTTGGTCCGCCCCATAGCTTCAACATCGCCGCCTGCTCCTCAACCGGGCCTGCCCATGCAGCCCTGTGGAAGAGTTTTGCCTGCGGAGTGTTAACAATCCTTTGCGCAATGGGACATGCGCACCCTTGCCGTCCGGGCCGAGGCAGGCAATATCCCCGAACATGATGGTTCCCCGCCTGAGACTGGCCTTGTTGTTATCCGCCCTGGCCAGTACCGCGGTCGTTGGCAGCGCCGTTGCCTCCGAAGTTTGGGGCGGATTGGTGCCTTGCGCGCTGTGCCTGGTCGAACGCTGGGCGTGGTATGCGGCCATCGCGATCGGGCTGATCGGCGCAATGCTCCCGCGCATAGCGGCCCGCATATCCCTGGCAGTTCTGGTCTTGGTGATGCTGGCGGGCGCGGGCGTCGGCGGCACCCATGTCGGGGTTGAGGCTGGATGGTGGAAAAGCCCGTTGCCGGCATGCGCAGCCCCGCGCTTTGGCAGCGGCACCATCGCCGAACGCCTGGCGCGCATGCCGGACAAACCGTCCAAACCCTGCGATGAACCAGTCTACCTGGTCCCAGGCCTACCGGTTTCGATGGCGATGATGAACCTATTGGCGTCCCTTGGCCTCGCGGGCGGATTGGCGTGGTTTTGGGCAACAACACGACGGAGCAACCCATGACCAATTTACCCGGCAACCCGCATCAGGCAGAAAAAATCGCCCGGATGATCC
>JACMOQ010000147.1 GCA_014377905.1 Acetobacteraceae bacterium
GACAATCATCCCGCCAAACAGCCAGCGGTTGGCGGCCGCGAGCTTGTTCATTCCGCCGGCTTTGGCGGCAAGCACCGATACCATGCCTTCGGCTGGTCCGCGCAGCTCGAGCGGGAACTGCTTGGCTTCGATCCGCAGGAGAGCCTTGGCGAGATTGATCGTCCCGATCTGGGTGGCTGGCGGCGGCGCCGATGAATGCCCGCCGTTGGCCGGAGCGACGACTTGCAGGGTAACATAGCCTTTTTCAGCGACGCCGATCATCGCTGCGGGGCCGTTGATCATCGGGGTATCGGTGGCAATCAAGCCGCCCTCGTCGATCGTGAACAGCGCCTTGATGTGCTGGGCGGCGAGCCAATCAGCGGCCGCCTTGGCCCCGGTGCCGCCGACTTCCTCGTCATGCCCGGTAACGAGGATGATGCTGCGTTTGGGGGTAAAGCCTTGCCCCGCCAGCGCCTCCAGACCCTCAAACAGCGCGACCAGCGAGCCCTTGTCGTCGACTGAACCACGCCCCCACACTGCGCCTTCGGCAATCTCGCCCGCGAACGGGGCGTGTTTCCAGTCACCCTCGGTGCCCGGCGTGACCGGAACGACATCCTGATGCGCCATGACGATGATCGGCTGGGCGGCAGGATCGCTGCCCGGCCAAGTATAGACCAGCGTCTGGCCCAGTTCCTGCCGCTGCATTTTGGCGCTGGCCTTGGGATACGTCGCGGTCAGCCAGTCGTGCAGCTTGGTCCATTCACCCAGCTGGTTTTCGGCCGGGTCCTGATGGCTGACAGTCTGGATCCGCACCGCCTCGCCCAGATGCTGCGCGGCAAGCTGGGTGTCAAACTGCGGAGCCGGGGCGACGGCGATGCCTGCGCCTGTGCCGACTGCCTCGGGCGCGAACATTGCAGTGCGCGCCGCGATCACGCCGCCCAGCACCACCACTGCGCCGCCCAATCCCCAGACCCATTTGTTCATCATCCGCTCCCGCTGTTGTTTGGCGTAAGGTCTAGCCGGTGAGCGATGCGATGCAACATTCCAAACTCTTCCCCAGAAGGAGAGTATTTTGGAGGCTTACCCCGCCATCAAACTGGCATTGCCGCCGGCCGCAGTCGTATCGACGCAAGTAACCCGCTCGGTCGCAAACCGCGCGAGGTAGTGCGGGCCGCCGGCCTTGGGCCCGGTGCCTGACAGGCCTTCGCCGCCGAACGGCTGGCTACCGACCACCGCGCCGATCTGGTTGCGGTTGACGTAGAAATTGCCGACCCGCGCTTTCGCTTCGACCAAGCGCCGGGTCGCGTCGATTCGGCTGTGCAGCCCGAGCGTCAAGCCGAACTGGCAGGCATTGATATCGGCGATCACCTGCTCAAGCTGGTCCGCCTTAAACCGCGCAACATGCAGCACCGGCCCGAAATTCTCGTTCGCCAGATCGCGGATCGAGGCGATTTCGATGATCGTCGGGGCGACAAAATGTCCGGCTTCGCAGGCTTTGGGCAGTTCCCGCTGCCACACCTTGTGCCCGGCGCGCTTCATTGCGGCCACGTGCTGGTCGAGCTTGGCCTTGGCCTCGGCATCGATCACCGGTCCGACATCGCTGGCGAGGTCTTCGGGGCTGCCGATCACCAGCGCCTCGAACCCGCCCTTGATCATTGCGAGCATCGCGTCCGCCACATCGTCCTGCAGGTACAGCACCCGCAGCGCCGAGCAGCGCTGCCCCGCGCTCTGGAAAGCGCTGGCGAGCACGTCGCGGGTTACCTGTTCGGGCAGCGCCGAGCTATCGACGATCATC
>JACMOQ010000148.1 GCA_014377905.1 Acetobacteraceae bacterium
AATGGCAGGACCCAACGAAGTGCGCGATTGCGTCGTCGCTGGCGGGGGAATTATTCGGGCTTGAGATATTGCGGCGGAATATCGAGGACGCGGCGCATAACACCACGAGGTTTTTTGTGATGGCGCGGGCGCCGATCGGGTTTGCGCCGGGGACGCCAGGGTTGATGACGACGTTCATCTTCCGGGTGCGTAATGTGCCGGCGGCATTATATAAGGCGCTTGGCGGTTTCGCGACCAATGGGGTGAACATGACCAAACTCGAAAGCTACATGGTCGATGGGCATTTTTCGGCGACGCAGTTTCTGTGCGATGTCGAAGGGCATCCCGAAGACCCAGCACTTCGCCGCGCGATGGAGGAACTGACGTTCTTTTCGCGTGAGACGAAGATTTTGGGGGTTTATCCGGCGGCAGCGTTCAGGAAGGCGCAGGGCAGCGGCGACTAGGCGGCGGGGCCGGCGGGTTACACCACGACCACCAACCGCCCCCATTCCCGACCCGCGGCTTCCTCCATCATTCCCGCAACCAGTGCGTGCCCCACTGCCACCGGATCGGCAAACCAAAGCGTCCGCCCGGCCTCGGCAAACCCATCCACCCCGCGAGCCACCGCCACCGTCCGGTTCTTGAACGCCGCATACGCCATCACGCCCACCCGCAATTCGGTCACCGGCGGGGCTTTCGGGCGCGGAGCCAGGCATCGACCTCGTCCCAAAAATCTTCCACCAAGGTCGCGGCGTCGCGATAGGCATAGGCGCGGACGGTGCGCAGGCGCTGGATATGGTCGAACGCGTCCTTGCGCATCTGCTGGGTGTTCTCGAACCCGACCAGCTTTACATTTCCGCGGCCAAACAGGGCCATCTGATAGTCGATGCCGTGCGGGTTGGTGTCGCTGACCGGAACGGCGGCCACGCAGAACCGCACCGCGAGGCCGGCGGCGGCATCGACAACATAGGTTTGGCCGTTGAGGCCGAGCAAACTATCGAACGAGGGATCACGTCGCATCCATCGCGCTTATGGTGGTTTGGCCGCGCCGTCACCCAACAAAATCGTGAGGACGGGCTTTCCACGCCGTATTCACGCGTTATTTCTTCCGCGCTGCCGCCACCGCGTCCTGCAATTCGGCCAAATCTACCGCGCCGGGCAGCAGGCGGGTGCCAATGATGTAAGCCGGGGTGCCCTGGATATCGAGCTGGCGGCTCAGCGCGAGGTTGGTATCAATGCGGGCCTTGATTTCGGGCGCATCCATATCGCGCTTCAGCCGCGCCCAGTCGAGCCCGGCTTTGTCGGAAGCGGCTTTCAGGGTTGCGTCGTCCATCGCCGGGTTGGCCGCCATCAGCAGCGCTTGCAGTTTGACGTAGCCACCCTGTTTCTGCGCCGCCATTAGGGCGCGGGCGCCGACAATGCTGGCTGGGCCGAGCACTGGCAGGTCCTTATAAACAATCCGGATTTTGGCGTCGCTTTTGATCAGTTGTTCGAACACCGGTACCATGCGCCGGCAGAAGCCGCAGCGCACGTCGAAGAACTCCACAATGGTGACATCGCCGTTGGGGTTGCCGCCGATCGCATCGGCCGGGTTTTTCAGCAGCGCGTCCTCGAGATCGGCGATGATGCCGGAAATCGCGCCTTGCTGGGTTTTCGCCTCGTCTTGCTGCAAAGCGGTGACAGCGTCTTTCAGGATGGTCGGGTCGTCCTTCATCGCCTGGCGGATGATGGTGATGATCTCGGCGCGCTGGGCTGGGGTGAAGGCCTGGGAATTGGCGGCGAGGGGGGCGAAGGCCAGAAACAGGGCGAACGACGCCGCAAGCGCCCTTACCCCGGCCCAAAGGGAGCGGTGGCCAACACTCAGACCAGCTTCACCTTCGCTAAAACCCATCGTCAAAATCCCTTATGATTCTCGCGCCGCTGGTAGCAGATTCTCCGCCATGCCCGCCAGTATCTTGGTTGGGGGGATATCGCCCAATGCCATCGCTTCCCTGACCAACGCCAGGTTCGCTCGGCCGGTTTTGTTGAACATCCGGTTGCCGGTGCTCACGAACGAGTTTATGCCGTCATCGCGCAGCAGGATGATGCGGACCAGGCCAGGTCCACCCCGGCCGCGCGAAACAAGGGGTTGGCGATATTGCGCAGCAGGGTTTCAGTTTCGGCGTCGCGCACGACAATGAATGACTGCCGCCCGGCCGGTTCGGCGCAGGCTTGCCCGCCGAGAACGGCCGCCAACAGCCGTGCCACGCCAAGCAGAAACACGCCAACGGGGGCACAAGGACGGGACATGCCGCACACATACCGCATCAAAACGCCAGCCTTCACCTTTGGAAGATCCGTGCTGCTGGGCGCCAGTCTGCTGCTCGCCGGCTGCTCGACGATTGATAGAGTAACCAGCGTTTTCGGCAGCGATGCGCCGGCTTTGGGCACTCCGGGTTCGGTTAAGGGCTTCCTCGGGCATGTGGTGTCCGATGAACCGCAGGCCACGCTCGCCGGGCGCAACACGCTGTCGGCGGGTGGCAATGCGGTTGACGCGATGGTGGCGGTGGGCAGCACATTATGGGCGTCGCTTCCGTCGCGGGCGGGAATTGGCGGCGGCGGGGAATGCGTGGTGTTCCCGGCCAAGTCGGCTGGCGGGCCGCAGGCTTTCAGCTTCCCCACATCGGCCCCGCGTTCGCTGGCGGGTGAGCGTCCGGCCGGGGTGCCGATGATGGCACGCGGGTTGTTCCTCATGCATGCGCGCTTTGGCAGTCAGAAGTTTGAGCAGTTGATCGGGCCGGCGGAGGCGCAGGCGCGCTTCGGGATTACCGTAAGCCGTGCCTTTGCCCGCGATCTTGCCGTGGTAGGGCCGGCGCTTGCCGCTGACCCGAGTGCGGCGGCGATTTATTTCCGAAATGGCCAGCCGGTCGTGGAGGGCACGGCGATCATCCAGACCGAGCTTGCCGCAACGCTGGGGCAATTACGCAGCGCCGGGGTCGGTGATTTCTACCAGGGTGCCTTTGCGCGGCGACTGGCGGATGGATCGCAGTCGGTGGGGGCGAATATCAGCCTCGACGATTTGCGCGGCGGGCTGCCGAAGCAGAGCGCGCCGGTGCTGGTGGCATCGCGCTTTAACGGTGATCAGGTTGCGTTCACCACCGGGGCGGGCGGCATGGCGGCGGCGGCAATGTTTCAGACACTGGCCCGCGATCCGCAGGCGACACTGCCAGACGATGGCGGGATGGGTTTGCCGGCATCGACCAGCGCGGTGACGCTCGACAACGCCGGCAACGCGGTGGCGTGTGCATTCAGCATGAATAATCTGTTTGGCACCGGGCGGATCGTGCCCGGCACTGGGGTTTTGCTGGCGGCAACGCCGGGGCAGAATTCGGCGCCGCAACTGAGCGCTGCAATCGCCTTCAACCCCGCCTTGCGCGTGTTCCGTGCAGCGGTTGGTGGCAGCGGCCAACAGGGCGCAGCCCGGGCAACCGCCAGCGCGATGGCGCAGACGCTGATAACGGCCCAGGCATTGCAGGCGTTGCCGGCCGAGCCGGGACGGGCCAACGTGATCGGGTGCAGTCGCTATTTGCCGGGCAGTGAAGGGTCGTGCGTTGCCGCGACCGATCCACGTGGCGCGGGCCTGTCGGCGGGCAGCAACTGAGATGGCGCTAAAGATCGGGCGGGGCGCGTCTGCCCCGCCGTTCATGGTGATGGACGTCATCACCGCGGCCAATGCCCGGCAATTGGCCCTGCCAGCCGGCGCGCCGCACATCATCCGGATGGAAGTTGGCCAGCCCGGCACCGGGGCGCCGCTGGGCGCTGTCGCGGCGGCGCGCGCGGCGCTCGATGCCGGACACGCAATGGGCTATACCGAGGCGTTCGGCTTGCCGAGCCTGCGTGCCCGCATTGGCCGGCATATCGGTGACTGGTATGATGTGGAGGTGCCGACCAGCCGCATCGCGGTGACGGTAGGGGCATCCGGCGCCTTCCCGCTGGCGTTCCTGGCGGCGTTCGATCCGGGTGATCGTGTTGCGATGGCCACCCCGTTCTACCCGCCCTACGTCAATATCCTGGTGGCGCTCGGCATGGTGCCGGTGATGTTGGAAACCGGGCCGGAAACGCGGTTCCAGCCAACGATTGCGATGTTGGAAGCGCTTGACCCGCGCCCGGATGGGTTGATCGTGGCAAGCCCGTGCAACCCGGCGGGCACCATGTTGCACCCGGACGAACTCGCAGGCATTGCCCGCTGGTGTCACGACAACGGTGTGCGCCTGATCAGCGATGAGATTTATCACGGGCTGCATTATGATGCCGGCATTGTGACGGCGGCGGCCTATTCGCCGAGCGCGATCGTGGTGAACAGCTTTTCCAAGAATTTTTCGATGACCGGCTGGCGCATCGGCTGGCTGGTGCTGCCCGGTGATCTGGTGCGCCCGGTGGAATGCCTGGCGC
>JACMOQ010000149.1 GCA_014377905.1 Acetobacteraceae bacterium
CGCGAATCGGTCCTTGATGAAGACAGCCTGCCGATCCGGCTGACGGCGCTTACGCCGTGCTTTCGTTCCGAAGCCGGCAGCGCCGGGCGCGACACCAAGGGGCTGATCCGTCAGCACCAGTTCGAAAAGGTCGAGCTGGTGGCGATCTGCACTGCCGAACAGGCGGCATTCGAACATGGCCGCATGGTGCGGTCGGCCGAAATGATCCTCGAACGGCTGGGGCTGCCCTATCGCCGCGTCCTGCTGTGCACCGGCGACATGGGGTTTTCGGCGCGCAAGACCTTCGACCTTGAAGTCTGGCTGCCGGGCCAGGGCGCTTGGCGCGAGATCAGCAGCATTTCCGATTGCGGCGATTTCCAGGGCCGGCGGATGGGCGCGCGCTACAAGACCCGCGGCGAAAAAGGCACCAAGGGCTTTGTCCACACGCTCAACGGCTCGGGGCTGGCGGTCGGCCGCACGCTGGTCGCGGTGATCGAGAATTACCAGCAGGCCGACGGGTCGGTGCGGGTGCCGCAGGTTCTCCACAATTACATGGGCGGGATGACGGTCCTGACGCCGTGACGTTTTTTCCTTAAAGCGTCAGAACCCCACGATGCCGGCTCGACGCCGGCCGATACCAAGGACCACAACCGATGCGTATTCTCGTAACCAATGATGACGGCATTTCGGCCCCCGGCCTGGTGGCGCTGGAGGCGATCGCGGCGCAGCTTTCGGACGATGTCTGGGTTGTCGCCCCGGCCGAGGAACAATCAGGAGCCGGCCACAGCCTGACGCTGTCGAAACCCGTCCGGCTGCGTGAAATCGAGCCGCGCCGCTATGCGGTGCAGGGCACGCCGACCGATTGCGTCATGCTGGCGCTCGGCGCGGTGCTGACCGATCACAAGCCCGACCTGATCCTGTCGGGCGTCAACCGCGGCGGCAATCTGGCCGAAGACGTGACCTATTCGGGCACGGTATCCGCCGCGATGGAGGGGTGCCTGGCAGGCATCAGGTCGATCGCGCTGTCGCAGGTGATGGCCGATTACACCATGGGCAACGAGGATTTCACCACCGCAACCACCCACGGCGCCGAAATCATCCGCCGGGTCCAGCAGATCGATTGGCCGACCGGCGTGTTGGTCAACATCAACTTCCCGCCGGTTGCCGCCGACAAGGTCGCCGGCGTGCGGGTGACCGAGCAGGGCTTTCGCGATTATGGCAACATCCATCTGGTCGAACGCACCGATCCGCGCGGGTTTCCCTATTACTGGCACGGCTATGGCAAGGAAAAGCTGGTTCCCGGCCATGATACCGACCTGAAGGCAATGCACGAGGCGTGCATTTCAGTGACGCCGCTGCATCTCGACATGACGCATTACGCAACGATGGCGGCGTTGCGGACCGCGCTGTCGGGCCTTGCCGAATAGCGTCAGAACTTCGTCCGCACCGTAAACCGGGCGGATCGCGGCCCGCCGGTGCTGATGTTGTTGTCGTTGTGCGCGGTCGGGAAATAGCCCGTGTTGAACAGGTTTTCGACATTGACCTGCACATCGATAGCATCGGTGACGGCAACGAAACCGGCGAGGTCGAACCGCGTATAGGCCGGCAAGGTCACCGTATTGCTGATCGAGGCGAAGCTGCTGGCCTGGTGGACGACCCCCAGGCCCAGCCCTAAGCGGTCGTTGATGTTGTAACGCGTCCACGCCGATGCCTGGATGCGCGGCACCAACGGCACCTTGCGGCCCGCCGGCGCCGCCGTGGTGGCCGTGCGGATTTCGGCGTCCTGCCAGGCAAAACCAAGGCTCGCCTGCCAGTTCGGCAGGATCTGGCCGTTGGCGGCGAGTTCAAGGCCCTTGCTGCGCTGCTCACCCGTCAATTCGACGGTGCCGGCGACGGCGCCGGGCGCGCGCGTGTTGGTGCGATCAAGTTGGTACAGCGCCGCGGTCAGGTTCAGGCCGGGCGTTACATCCCATTTCGCGCCGATTTCGTAATTTTCGAAGCGTTCGGGCTCAAGCGCCGACGTGCTGGCATCGAGCGCGGTGAACTGGTCGCCCGATTGCGGCAGGTATGAACGGCTATAGCTGACATAGATCGAAGCATTTTTAGCCGGTTTGTAAACCAGCCCAAGCCGGGGGGACCATAGATTGTCGGTGCGCTGGAGTGTGGCGCCGGTCAACAGGTTCTGGAAATCCAGGCTGAAGCGATCATAGCGGATGCCGGCGACGATCTCGACATGGTCGCCCAACGAAACCTGGTCCTGGATGAAACCGGCGGCGATATTGGCCCGCGTGTGGTTCCGCCGCAGCGGCGCGCCGAACACCGGCTTTGGCGGCAGGAACGGATCGGTCAGCGCAACCGGCGTGCGCAGCGTGGTGCCGCCTGGAACAATCGCGAACAGGCCGTTGATGCGTTGGTTGGTCGTCGTCTGGCGGCCGAGTTCAAACCCGGTCAGGATGACGTGGTTGATGCCACCCGTGCTGGTCTTCCAGACCAGATCGGTCTGGGTCAGCAGGTTTTCGCGATCGGTCCCCTCGTTATAGGCTTCAACCCCGACCTTGCCGGCAACAACCGGCGACGCTGTGTAAACATTCTGATAGTATTTGTCGTAATCGCCATAGCGGCTGCGATTGCGGATCGTCAGCGTCTCGGTCAGCGCATAATCGCCGGCGACCGAAACGACGTGCGCGTCGAAATCGGAGGTATTGAGCGCGGCATCGCCAAAGAATGTATCGCGAAA
>JACMOQ010000150.1 GCA_014377905.1 Acetobacteraceae bacterium
ATGAAATCACTGTCCTTGAGCACGGTCTGGACCAGAGCGCAGATTTTCTTGCGACCATCCGGGCCGGGGTCGGCAGCGATAATATCGTGGACCTGACGGCCGAACGCTTCGACGGAAATGGCCATGGGGGTTTGCCCTTCATGTTGCGTGGCTTGACGTAACATGATCTTAGCGCCGTCCAACGGAATATTCAAAGCCAGGAGACATGATGGCCGACCCGAAAACCTATCGCTTGGCGGGCTTGGTCGGGAACCCGGTGTTTCAATCACGTTCCCCGATGATCCACCGCCATTGGCTGGCCGAACACGACATCGCCGGCGACTATGTGTTGCTGCATGTTCCGGCGGAACGGCTGGAGCACGCCCTGCGTGCCCTGCCAGCCTTGGGCTTTGCCGGCTGCAACGTCACTATCCCGCACAAGGAAGCCGCCGCGCGGATTGTTGATCGCCTCGATGCCACGGCGCACCGCATGGGCGCGGTCAATCTTGTTGTGGTTGAACCTGATGGCTCGCTATCGGGATATAACAAGGATGGCTTCGGTTTTATCGCAAGCCTGCGAGAGGCCAAGCCCGATTGGCGCGCCGACGCTGGGCCGGCCGTTGTGCTCGGTGCAGGCGGCGGCGCGCGCAGCGTGGTGGTGAGCCTGCTGGAACAGGGCGCGCCGGAAATCCGCCTGCTCAACCGCACCCGCGCGCGGGCGGACCTGCTGGCCGGGGAGTTCGGCGGCGCGGTTGCGGTGCTGGACTGGTCAGCGCGGGATGCGGCGCTGGACGGCGCGGCATTGCTGGTCAACACCACCAACCAAGGCATGACCGGGCAACCAAAGCTCGATCTGGCGCTCGGGGCTTTGCCGAAAAGCGCTTTGGTCTGCGATATTGTTTACAATCCATTGCTGCCGGACCTGCTGGTCACCGCGGCGGCGCGCGGCAATCCGATTGTCGGCGGGTTGGGTATGCTGCTGCATCAGGCGCGGCCGGCGTTCCAGGCCTGGTGGGGGGTGATGCCCGAGGTCAGCGTCGCATTGCGAACAAAAGTTGAAGCCACAATCGCATGATACGGCGGTTTTTGCTGGTCATTGGCCCTTCGGTTGTGGCTTAATTGCGTACATAGTAGCAACGGCCGGAGGCCCGCGTGACCAATAACGAGATCATCCAGCAAGTCCTGAAATCGCGCTGGTTGCAGGCGGCGGTGGGCGCGAGCCCGGACGGTAAAGTCGGCAAGGATACCATCACCGCGCTCAACTTCGCGACCGCCGCTGGCACAACTGCCGAAATTCGTAAAGCGGTGGTTGGCGCGCGCTTCAAGCGCACCGCTGAAATCGTCGTCAACAATCCAACCCAGGTGCATTTCCTGCAAGGCTGGATCAATCGCGCCGTCGGCTTGCTGGCCTACGTTTGACCTGAGTCCGCGGCAGTATTCCGCGCGCGCGGGAATAATGTGGCGCCAACAGACGTCTGACCAATCAAGCTTTAATCCAGCTAAACGGGGAAGTTCACCATGCCGAATGAAATTTTGCCTTTCGACAAGACCAAAGAACCAGGAATGTCGCGCCGCATGTTCGGTTCGCTGTCATTGGGCGGTGCCGCCGCCGTCACCACCAGCGCTATCGCGGCCGAACTGGCGGTGATCGAAAGCGACGTGTTGGTCAAGATGGCGGATGGCAATTGCGATGCCGCTTTGTTCCATCCCACTGGCACCGGCCCGTGGCCAGGTGCGGTGATTTTCGCCGATGCGCTCGGCCTGCGCCCAGCGTTCCGGGAAATGGGCCGTCGCCTCGCTGGGCAAGGTTTCACCGTGCTGGTGCCGAACCCCTTTTTCCGTGTCCGCCAAGCCCCGGTGCTGTCTGGCCCATTCGATTTTGCCAAGCCGGAAGATCGCGCCAAGCTCACTGAATTGCGGGTTGGGCTGACCACCGAGGCCCGCAGCCGCGACGGCACGACCTATATCGCGTTCCTCGATACGCTGCCGCAGGTCAACACCAAGGTGAAAATTGGCGTATCTGGCTACTGCATGGGCGGTCCCTACACGATGTTGACGGCGGCCGCCGCGCCGGACCGGGTAGGTGCTGCCGCATCATTCCACGGCGGCGGCTTGGTCACCGACCAGCCCGACAGCCCGCATTTGCTCGCGTCGAAAATCAAGGCGCAGTATTATTTTGCCGTCGCCGCCGATGATGACCAACGCGCGCCCGAAGCCAAGGTGAAGCTGCGCGACGCTTTCGCCGGCAAGCCTGCAACCGTGGTGGTTTATGATGGCTGCCAGCACGGCTGGTGCGTCAATGACGGTATGGTTTACAACCGCGACGGTTCTGAACGGGCGTTTGCCGAGTTGGTCGCACTCTACAAAAGGGCGCTGGTTTAGGCTTTCGCTGCTGGGCTGGGCGGGCTTTCCAGCCCCAGGCCGCTGACCTTGCCGAACAGCGCGAACAACCGCGCCAGATCGGCCGCCGGCAGCGCGGGCTGGGACAGGGCTGCGACATTGGCACGCAAATGTTCGGCGCTGCCAGTGCCAAACAGCACGACATCAACACCGGCGGAATGTCGGGCGAATCGGTAGGCAGCTTCGGTCAGACTGGCGGCGCCACCCGGATGGACCAGAAAGTCGAGTGGCGCATCGCTTGCCGCCAACTCGGCCGGGACTTGGCCGGACGCCACCAGGTCGCGAATGCTGGCCGCAAGGAAATCAGGCCGCGCGAAAATGCTGCGCACCGCGTGCATCACCAAAGTTCCAACGCCCTTAGCCGAGGTATGCGGGAACAAAGTGTCGCTGGCAGTACGGTGCAGCATGTTGAATGCCACCATCACCACATCCCACACACCGTCCGCGGCGGCCTGCCGCAGGACCCCATGCGTTTGGTCCCCGGCGCCTGATTCCGTGATCCCGAGGAACCGGATTTTGCCCTGATCGCGCGCCTTCTGCATCGCCGGCACCAGCGACATCGCATGGTCGTACTGCCCCGGCGCCACACCATGGAGCTGAAAAATATCAACATGATCGGTGCCAAGCAGGCGCAACGATGCCTCCAACCCGGCCACCAACTGCTCCCGCGTTTGCGCCACATCGCCCACGCGCGGCATGAACTTGGTGGCCACCACCACGCTGTCACGCGGCAGGTCGCGGATCGCCTGGCCGACAATTTCTTCGGTGCCGTATTGCGCGGCGGTGTCGATTAGGTTGATCCCGCAATCAATCCCGAGCCTAACCAGCGCGACCGCCTCGGCTGGCGTCTTGCCGGTGGATATCCCCAGCCGGCTGAAGCCGCCACAGCCAAGTCCCGCCACGCTTACACGCAAACCGGTGCGGCCAAGGGTCGTGTACTCCATGCTTGATCAATCCTGTTCTGATGTTTTTGGTTTGCGCGGCCGATACCAGACCACGGCGGGGTGTTCCTTGAGTGGCCCGAGGCTTTCGCCGGCGTAGGCCCAGTCCGGCACCCAACCGATATGATAGCGTGCAAGGCGGGAAAATCTATCTCAAATGCCACCGCACTGCACAGCCAACGCCCTGGGACAATCGCCATCACACCACCCTTGTTACGCCAGAGATTGATTTGTTGCCGACAATGCCGCGATACTCTTGCAAACCATCCGGAGATTCACCCTTGACCGAATACACCCCGCCCGCGATCTGGACCTGGAACAAGGAAAATGGCGGCCGTTTCGCCAGCATCAACCGACCCATAGCCGGCCCGACCCACGACAAGGACCTGCCGGTCGGAAAGCACCCATTCCAGCTCTATTCGCTCGCCACGCCCAATGGCGTGAAGGTGACGGTGATGTTCGAGGAGCTTTTGGCCGTCGGCCACCAGGGCGCCGAATACGACGCCTGGATGATCAGCATCGGGAAGGGTGACCAGTTCGGCAGCGGGTTTGTCGATGTGAACCCGAACTCCAAAATCCCGGCATTGATGGACCGCAGCGGCAAGACGCCGATCCGTATTTTTGAATCCGGTGCCATTCTGGTGCATCTGGCGGAGAAGTTCGGCGCCTTTTTGCCGACCGATCCCGCCGCCCGCGCTGAATGCCTGTCGTGGCTATTCTGGCAGATGGGCAGCGCGCCATATCTTGGCGGCGGCTTCGGGCATTTCTACGCCTATGCGCCAACCAAGATCGAATATGCGATCGACCGTTTTGCAATGGAAGTGAAACGCCAACTCGACGTGCTCGACCGTCGCCTCGGTGAAGCCGAATATCTCGGCGGGGCCGAGTACACCATCGCCGACATGGCGGTTTGGCCGTGGTACGGGGCGCTCGCCAAAGGCCTGGTGTATGGCGCCGGTGAGTTTCTGCAGGTCCAGGATTACAAGAACGTGCAGCGCTGGACCGACGCGATTGCGCTGCGCCCCGCCGTGCAACGTGGCCGCATGGTCAACCGCGCAACCGGGGAACTTTCGAGCCAGTTGCACGAACGCCATGACGCGAGCGATTTTGACACCAAGACCCAGGACAAGCTGGAAGCCGCTAGCTAGAGCGGGTTCCGATCCAAAGTCGGCTGGCGCAGACGCCGTTTCGTTGTCGAATAGGCCGCGGCGTTGAGCGCCAGCAGGCCCTGGGCGGCCTGGGTAATTGCGGCGTCAAACCCATCGGCATCCACTGCTTCATCGAGGTAGCCGGCAATCACCGCCTCATCCGGCGCATAAAGCGTGGCGCGGATCACCGACTGGGTGAGCGCCGATGGCGCCAGCCGGTCACGCGCCAGATCGATGCCGAGTTGCGGCAGCGGCAGTCCTATCGCGGTTTCATTCAGCCCGATGCGAAACGCCCCGCGCATCCCGATCCTGATATCCCCGGTCAGCAACAGCAGCCCACCGGCGGCCACCGAATGCCCGGTGCAGGCCAAGATCAGCGGTTGCGGGTGCACATAAAGCCGCGCCAGCAGCGCCATGCCAGCTTCGGTCATCGCGGTCCGTTGCGCCGCATCACCACCGCGAATGACTTTCAGGTCAAACCCGCCGCACAAAACGCCCGGCCGGCCGCGAATGACCAAGACTTTCGCCTCGGCTGCCGCCCGATCAAGCCCGGCAGCTATTGCTTGCGCCATCCCGAGCGACAATGCGTTGGCCTTGCCGTCATCGAGGATGAGGGTGGCAACGCCGTCACGCAGGTCGAATGAAACGAGTTCGGTCACACCACGGCTCCTGAAAATATCGCTTGCAGGACTTGACCGGTGGGGCAGCCGCCCGTCAACTCCCCAGCACATCGCGATCCGGCGGGGCGATTTGTGCGTGGGTGCGGTGGTTGTGAGATTTCCCCGCTCCGGCTTTTTCGTGGTCCCGATGGCTGGCGAATGCACGCTTGCCGACGTGTCGGCTCCACGCGATCATGGTCGAGCCGGCTTCAATAAGTCTGGAAGGAACACCAAGTTCGATGCTGTTATACGAACATCCGCTGTCGTCGTACGTGCAAAAGGTGAAGATCGCTCTGCGCGAAAAGAATATTCCCTTTACCGTTGAACGGCCGGATCGACTGGGGTCGGGCTCCGCCGCCGGGGCGTTCCTTGACGGCAATCTTCGCGCCGAGGTCCCGATGCTGGTTGACGGGACAGTGCGCATCGTCGATTCCACGATCATCCTCGAATATCTTGAGGACAAGGTTCCAACCCCGGCGCTGCTGCCGCGTGACCCCGCCGCGCGCGCACGGGCGCGGATGATCGAGGATATGTGCGACACCAGCTACGAGGCGGTTAACTGGGGGATCGGCGAAATCCTCTGGTTTCACCGCGCCGAGGGTGCGCTGGAAGCCCGCTTGCGCGACGCCGCCGCGGCGCAGACCACCAAGATCCGGCATTGGCTGGAACAGCAATTGGGGGAGCGCGCGTGGTTTAACGGCGATCACTTCGGTTGGGCCGATCTGTCGGTCGCGCCATATCTCAACCGGTCGGTGCTGTTCGGCATGGGGCCGGCGACCGACACGCCGCTCGACCTATGGCTCACGCGTATTCGCCAACGGCCTTCGGTTGCGAAAACATTCGAGGAGTTCATGGCGGCCCAGGCGCAGATGTCCGACGCCTTCCGGCGGCTCGAGTCCGGCGAGATGCGCCGCGAATATCGTGACCACCGGCTGGAATGGATGATCAAGTCCGGCGGCATGGAGGTCGTGCTCGACGGGATCGCGAAGAATAATATCAGGTTCACCTGGCCGACCGTCTGATCGGGTCTATTGCGCTTGGTGCTGGTCTTGTAGTTGGGCGCCAGCTTTGGATCAAACGTTGCGCATCGCGCCGTGGTTAACTCTTCGGCCGCAATGCGGCGCGGCTTCCGGAGCCCCACATGATTGCAGGGTTGGAGAACTCTGCCGACGGTCTGATTAGGCGGTTTACGCTCCGTGATGGCTTGTTGTTCCGTGACGGCGCACCGGTAATGGCTGACGACGTCGTGGCCACGCTTCGACGCTAGGGTGCGCGCGACCCGTATCGGCGCCAAATCATCGCGATCACCGACAGCCTGGCCGCCGAGCCGGATGGCCGCGCCATGGCTCCGGCGCGCCAGCCACAACACCGCTCTAAAGTACTGTTTTCACGATCATTTTTATCCGATTGAATAGGCAGGCGGATCGGATTCTGCTCCAGGATCAAAAGCGACGCCGGCTAGACCATCTAGGGCCGCCCGCCCCTGCCGAGAAGCTAAAATAGTGGGGAAAGTGGCTGGCGGGTTCGCGGTATGGATATTGCTTAACGTTTGGTGTGGCAGCGAGAATGCGTCGGTCCGCCGAATTTAATGCAATGGAAAATTTAAATTGACCCGACCCCACCTGTCTCTCCGATCCCTCATTAGCGCCCTTCTGA
The DNA here is from genome assembly GCA_014377905.1 of Acetobacteraceae bacterium. Taxonomy (GTDB): domain Bacteria; phylum Pseudomonadota; class Alphaproteobacteria; order Acetobacterales; family Acetobacteraceae; genus CAITOL01. Next base: position 6,784 of record JACMOQ010000150.1, read on the forward strand.
TTGCAGTTGCCATGATCGCGACGTCTGGTCATTGGGCGTTCGCTGTCCCGATCTACAGTGTTCAACTCGCCGATCAGAGCAATATTGGCCGTGGCCTCGGCCCCCTCGCCACTGTGCAATTAATTTCCAATACGAGCTTAGCTGGGTACTCAGCGGTGGATGTGACCGTCACGCCATACGACATGGCCACCACCGGCTTCGTAACAACTGGCACGCATCACGCGTTTTCCTTTAATTTCGCAACGGCAGTCACGTTCCTGAACCTTACCAATGGGTTCACTCTCGGAACCGGGGTCGATTCTAACCCGCCCTGGGGCGACTTCACCTACAACATCGACTGCACGGTTTGCGGTAACGGCTCGACCAACACACAAAAAAGGCCTCTGACGTTCACGCTTCGCGCTTCAGCGGCTGCGGCGATTTCCCCGACCACGTTTAGCGCGAACGCCCTCGGCAACTTCTTCGCGGCCGACCTTTCCCTCAACGGGTCCACTGGCGCGGCTGGCACCTCCCGTGCTCCCACAATCACTGGCGCGACCGGCGGCGGCGCACAGATTGCAAGCGTGCCGGAGCCGGGGTCACTGGGGATAATAACTTTGGCCATCGCGGCGCTCGCCATTCGGCGGCGAATCACGAAAGCGTAATGCGTTGCATGTTGCAAGGCATTTTGCGGCGGTCGTTGAGGGCTTGATCAGCTTTATATAGCCTCACCAGCCAAGCCCTTTAAGCTATTTTCCGCTACCTACTGACCTCTGGCGATTAATCCATACCCCTGATGAGACACTCTGGCCTTGTAGGAGGACGGCATCAGGGAGGGGTCACGGTGATCATGCGACCCTAAGGTTCCTAAAGGCTGTCCCGCTTTGTGTGGGGCAGACCTGTGGGGTGTTACTCAGCACCCCAACGAATTATTCGTAAATCGGAACTGCGACTTCCGCGCATCTACAAAAGGTATGTCCCCGGCGGGATTCGAACCCACGGCCCCCAAATTAGGAATCTGGTGCTCTATCCGGCTGAGCTACGGAGACATCGGGATCCAATATAGCGCCCGCGCGCCGACAAGTCAGCCCGGTTTGTGCAGCCCTTGCCGATAGTCCGGGCGGGGCAGCATAGTTGCCGACACCGGAGGAATTGCCGATGCCGATAACTGCAACCCGCCTGCTTGATCGCCCGATCATCGGCCCTGACCTCGACCCCAGCATTGGCGTCAACATCCAAGGTCCGTCGTTGATCCGGGTGCCGGATTGGGTCGAGCACAGACTCGGCAATTACTACCTCTATTTCGCCGACCATAAAGGCCGCTACATCCGCCTCGCCTATGCCGACCGCTTGACCGGTCCTTGGCGCATCCATGGTCCTGGCTGCCTGCATCTCGCCCAATCGGGGTTTCCGACCACCCCACCCGAGGTAACCCCCGCGCAGCTTGCCGCGCAAGAAGCCCGCTACCATGCCCGCGGTGCCGCGATTTCGCATGACGTGCTGGCCGAAATCACCACCCCGCATATCGCCTCGCCAGATGTCCATGTCGACCACGCCAAGATGCGCATTGTGATGTATTTCCACGGGCTCGACGGGGTCGGCATTCAGGTCACACGGGCGGCGCTGTCGTCCAATGGCGTTGATTTTCAGGCACGGCCGGACATTCTTGGGCCATCTTATATGCGGATTTTTGCCCATGATGGCATGGCATATTCCCTTGCCATGCCGGGTGTGTTTTCGCGCTCGGCCGATGGCTTGGGTGGGTTTGCCAATGGCCCCACCCTGTTCAACCGCAATATGCGCCATTGTGCACTGCTGAAGCGGGACGGCGTTTTGTATGTGTTCTGGACCGAGGTTGGGCGCGCGCCCGAAACCATTCTGGTCAGCCGGATCGACATCACGGGTGATTGGATGGGTTGGCGCGAAGGGCCTGCCACCGAAATTTTGCGCCCGGTCCATGCCTGGGAAGGCGCTGATGCGCCGCTGGTGCCATCGATCCGCAGCACGGCGTATGGGGTGGTGAACCAGCTCCGTGATCCGGCAATTTTTGAAGAGGACGGTTTGATCTATCTGCTTTACGCCGTGGGTGGGGAGGCCGGGATTGCGATCGCGCGGGTGGATTTCGGCCCCAATTGAAAAATCGGGGCATTGCCCCGGGGTTACGGAAAAACTTGCATCGGTGCGCGAATTGAGTTAGTAATTTTATCATGAATACATTTTCAATTCCCTTTGGCCTCCCCGACACCGCGCCCGACTGGGCCCGACGGTTCGCCATGATCATGGCGGGGCTGGGGGCGTTGGTTGCGCGGCGCTTTATTAAAATGCCGCATCTGACCGGGTTCACGCTGCTGCTGTGGGGCCGGCTCAACCGGTCAGTCCAGCGGCTTTATCGGGCACTGACCATCCCTGCGAAAGCGCATGCGCCGCGGGCACGGGTCGAACGGACGCGGCAAGTGCGGCTACATCTGCCATCAGGACGCGGCTGGATTGTGCGCGAACTCGGCTGGGAGGCCGCGGCTTATCTTCTTCAGCTTGAGGCGTTGCTGACCGAAATAGCGACACAGACGGCGCTGGCGCGGGCGCCTGGGGCTGCGCGGATCGTGCGCCCGATCTGCAGGATGCTCGGGGTGTCGGCGGCATTGTTACCGACAAGTGTTGCCAAGGTGGCGGAGCCCGCTTGCAGGCAAGAACCGGACTTGGTTGCAGGTGAACCGTTGATCGGGATGGAGGCGATCGCGCCAGCGCCGGGCCGGCTTTTTTCGGGCGGTTGACGGGCAGAATTTTTGACGCGCTATTTGTTACGATATCGTAACTAACTCAGGCATTTTGCGTTTTTTATTGGGCTGGCTAATTATCAAAAAGTTTTTTTGGTTCTTTTTGTTCACAAAAAGAACTGCTTACTTCCCCCGACGCTTCCCACGCTTCTTCGGATCCCATCCCCCACCCCCCGGCCCCATAGGTTCCGGCCCGCGCTTCGGCCGCAATTGCGCGCTGGCCACTGGCGGCGGTGGCAACCCGAGATCAAGCGCCTCCAGCCGACGGATTTCGTCACGCAGCCGCCCGGCTTCTTCGAACTCCAGATCGGCCGCTGCCGCGCGCATGCGTTTTTCGAGTTCGGTGATCGATGATTTCAAATCCTTGCCGACGAACTCGGCAATTGTGCTGTCCTTGATCGGCGCAACGGTGACGTAGTCCTGTTCAAACACGCTTTCCAACACCGTGCCGATATGGCGCTTGATGGATTGCGGCGTGATGCCGTTGGCTTCGTTAAAGGCACGCTGGCGGTTGCGGCGGCGGTCGGTTTCCTCGGTCGCGTAGCGCAAGGATCGCGTCATGGTGTCGGCGTACAGGATCACCCGGCCATCGATATTTCGGGCGGCGCGGCCAATGGTTTGCACCAGGCTGGTGGCGCTGCGCAGGAAGCCTTCCTTATCGGCGTCAAGGATTGCGACGAGTGAGCACTCCGGGATGTCCAACCCTTCGCGCAGCAGATTAATCCCGATCAGCACATCGAAAACGCCCAAACGCAGATCGCGGATGATTTCGATACGTTCCAGCGTGTCGATATCTGAATGGAGGTAGCGGACTTTTACCCCGTGTTCGCCGAGATATTCGGTTAGATCCTCGGCCATGCGTTTGGTCAGCACGGTCACCAGCACCCGGCCACCGGCGGCAGCGGTTAAATGGCATTCGGCGAGCAAATCATCGACCTGGCGTTCGACCGGGCGGATGTCGGTGACCGGATCGATCAGCCCGGTTGGGCGGATCACCTGTTCGGCAAACACCCCATGCACCCGTTCGAGTTCCCACGGGCCGGGGGTGGCGCTGACGAACATGGTTTGCGGGCGGAAGCGTTCCCATTCCTCGAATTTCAGCGGTCGGTTATCCATGCAGCTTGGCAGGCGGAAGCCGAATTCCGACAGCACCGATTTACGCGCGAAATCGCCGCGCGCCATGCCGCCGATTTGCGGCACCGTAACGTGGCTTTCATCGACGATCAGCAGCGCGTTTTCCGGCAGATACTCGAACAAGGTTGGCGGCGGATCGCCTGGACCGCGGCCGGACAGATAGCGGGAATAATTCTCAATTCCGGCGCAAACCCCGGTGGTTTCCATCATTTCGATGTCGAAGGTGCAGCGCTGTTGCAGGCGTTCCACTTCGAGCAAGCGGCCGGCAGCGGTCAATTCCGCGAGGCGGCCTTTCAGTTCAACCTTGATGTCGCGGATCGCCTGGGTGAGCGTTGGGCGCGGCGTTACGTAATGGGAATTGGCGTAGACGGTGATTTCAGGCAGATCGGCGGTCTTTTCGCCGGTCAGCGGATCGAATTCGCTAATTGCCTCAATATCGTCGCCGAAAAGCGTTACCCGCCAGGCGCGGTCTTCGTATTGGCTTGGGTAGATATCAACGATTTCGCCGCGCAGGCGAAAGGTGCCGCGCTGGAAGGCAACATCGTTGCGGCGGTATTGCAGATCGACCAGGCCTTTAGCGATACGATCGCGATCGATCTTGCCGCCAACTTCGAGCTTGATCACCATCTTGGCGTAGGTTTCGACCGACCCGATGCCGTAAATGCAGGATACCGACGCGACAATCACGACATCGTTGCGTTCCAAAAGGGATTGGGTCGCGGCGTGGCGCAGACGGTCGATCTGTTCGTTGATCTGCGCGTCTTTTTCGATGTAGGTGTCGGTGCGCGCGACATATGCTTCGGGCTGGTAGTAATCGTAGTAGCTGACGAAATATTCCACCGCGTTGTCGGGAAAGAAGCTTTTCATTTCGCCGTATAGCTGCGCGGCCAAGGTCTTGTTGGGCGCGAGGATCAACGTCGGGCGCTGCACGGCTTCAATCACCTTGGCCATGGTGAAGGTTTTGCCTGACCCGGTCACCCCAAGCAGTACCTGATCCCTTTCGCCGGCGCGCAGGCCTTGGATCAGATCGTGGATCGCGGTTGGCTGGTCGCCTGCGGGTTCGTACGGCGATACCACCCGCAACGGTGTCAGCACTGGACGCGGTGGCAACCGATTCGGCATGAAAAGTGCCGGCGCGGGCGCCGCATCGCTGGTCGGCAGGGTCGGGGTGTCGTCCATGGTCAGCAGCCCATCTTACTCGCCAGATCGCCGATGTCGGCAGCCACCACATCCCAATCCTGTTCGGCGGCGTAATCGCGCACCTGACGCAGGCCGTATTCGGTGGGGCGGGCGAAAAATCCAGTGGCCAGTCCGCAGGCGCGCGCGGCGGCGAGATCGTTGTTATGGGCTGCCGCCAGCATCACCTGATGGGGTTGCAGGCCGAGGATTTTGGCCGCGCCCAGATAGGTTTCCGGGTCCGGTTTGAAATGGCGGAACAATTCGGTCGAGCACACCATGTCCCACGGCAGGCCCGAATGTTTGGCCATATTGACCAGCAGCGCCACGTTTCCGTTGGAGAGTGGGCCGATGATAAAGCGGGTTTTCAGACGGATAAGTCCCGCGACCGAGTCAGCCCACGGCTTCAGCCGGTGCCAGCCTTTGTTGATGTGGTCCAAATCAGCGTCGCTCAACCCGGTCAGCCCATATTTCACCACCAGACCTTCGAGGCTGGCGCGATGCAAATCATCCAGGATCGTCCAGGGCAGTTCGCCGCGGCGCACCCGGTCCATCGATGGCGCATAAGCACCGCGCCAGTCATCGACCAACCCGGCCCAACCCGGCGCAAGGCCAATTGGTTTGCCCCACGCCGATAAATCGGCGATCAGGCTGCCGCGCCAGTCCACCACGCTGCCGAAAACATCGAACAGAACGGCACGAATATCGGGGAGGGATATTTTGCTCATTTTTCCAAGATCGGATGTGACGCGGCCATGTGCAAGCCTCAGTTACGGCCGCCACCCGCGTCCGCCGGCGGACGCACGGTTTGCGCGGGTGCGGGGGACGCAGGGGATACCGGGGGCGCAGGGGATGAAGGAGACGCGGCGGGCGCGGCCGGCGCACCCGGGGCAGGCACGGTCGGTTTGCTGTCGAATATTCCGAACAAATTACGCAGGAACCCAGGGGTCACCGCGGTTAGTGGGTTCACGCCCACCGAAGGATCAGCAAATGGCCCACGCACCGAAAACCCGATCGCAAACAGTCCGCCACCCTTTTCCGCGCTCAACAAATTGCCGATCAGTGGGATGCGTCCGAGCAACGAATTGATGAAATAGGCCGGCACCACGGTGCCCTGCACGTCGGCGATCCGACGCCCGAGATCGAGCCGCCCTTTACCGGTAAAGCCAAGGCTCGCGCTAAACGCCTGGCCGTCAAAAATCTCCAGCGTATCGCCGGTCAGGCGAAACGGCGCGGTCATCTGGCTGAACCCGAGATCGGCAGACTGGGCGGCCTCGAACGCGCCATAAACCGTGATCGCCTGCAGCAGGTGCGCCAACGCCGGGGCGTTGTGGATGCGATAATCGGTCATTTCAGCGAGGCCGGTCAGTGGATGATCGGGCGCGGTATCATCATAAACGCCCGACAGCTTCAGCTTGCCGCCACGCATATCATCGAACACATCGGCCGCGATCAACAATGCCCCGGCGTCGTCTGCGGTGGCGGACAGGGTGCGTCCCTTGGCGCCGGGGGCAATCTGGATGTCGAACCCGCCAGCGTTGGGCGCCGTGCGGGCCGTTATTCGGGCTTGGCGGCTAATCCGGCCATCATTGTTGGCCCGCAGGTTCACGCCATAAATCTGCCGCCCCTGCCCCAGACGGACCGTGTCGATGCGGGCGTCGAGTGTCCAGGGGTCGCCGGCGTCGTTGCGCGACGGCGCGGCTGCGGTTTTGCCGCGACCGCCGAATTCGCCCGAGGCATCCAGGCCCGCGCCTTTGAGCGTTACACCCCACGGGTCGCCAGGCTGGCGGGGCCAAACAACATCGCCGCTGACATCGGTCAGATCGCCGAAACGCAACCGCGTGAAGCGAACCAGCTGCATCCGCCCCATTGCGAAATCGATCTGTGCTTGCAAATCGATGCCACCGCCGGACACCACCAGACGGTTGATGCCGGTGATGCGGTCCTTTTGAAGCTGGATTTTGGCTTCGAGCGTCGCGGGCTGGCCGGCCGGCTTGCTCAACCCCAAGCGCTGCTGCTGCAGGATCGTGTTGGTCAAATCGGCCCGCACCACCGCCTCAGCAGTTTGGTTACGGCGGGTGGTCAGCTCGGCCGTAACCGCAGTGGTGCCGGACATCAGGCCGGATGGGTCCAGCTTTATCCTGGCCAACCCTGCCGCGTCGGTGGTGCCGCTGACGTTGATTTTCTGAACAATCTGGCCAGGCGGTCCGGCGCGGAAATCTATTTCGGCAACCAAATTGGTCGGAATGGCCGCGAGCGTTGCCGTGCCGCGCAGCTTCAGCCCGTCATTATCGACAGTAATATCGAGCATGCCGGCATCAAGGTCATATCCGGCGGCAATCGCGGTCAGGTGCAAATTGGTCACCTTGCCGGTGGCCTTCAGATGTACCTGATCCACCTTGACGTCCGACAGCAGCGGCAGGGCGGTAATCGCGAGCTTGCCGGTGGTCTCGCCCTTGGGATTGCGCAGATCGATCTTGTTGGTGTCGAACAAATGCAGCCGTGGGTTTTGCAGAACCCCGATCAGGTCTGCGGTCGGCCCGGCGAATTCGGCGGTGATATCGGCGAACGCATCTTCGCCAGTCAGATTGGTGATCACCACCTTGCCGTCGCGCAGCTTGAGCGAGGTGGCGGACTGAGTACCGGCGGAAATCGCAATGTCGATCCGATCCGGCGAAACCAGGGTCAGCTGGGCGACCCCGTGTTCCACGGGCGGGATGGGTCGCAGCCAATGGGCGGTGACGTTCGATCCCTGCATTTGCCCGGTTGCCTCGGTGACGGTAACCGCCGACATATCCACGGGAGCTTCTAGGCCAAGCTTGAGCGTAAGGCCATGGGCGATCCCGTCGGTGAGGTTTTCAACGATCCAGACCCGCGCGCCATCGCCGCCAACGCCAGGGGGCCACACCCGGTCGAGATCGGCAAACGCAACCTGATCCAGGCTGATGTCGATCTTGGCGGCAACCCGTCCGTCGGCACGGGTTAGATTGGCGTGACCCGCAATGGTGGTTGGCGCAGCATCGGCAGGCGCGCCGGGTGCCTGGGTTAGCGTGAGCCGCGACAGGGTGATGTCCATTTTCGCGGCATCACCAGCGGCCGCGACGCTTGCGCCGAGGATCGGCAGGCTGCCAGTCCCGAGCCTCACCAGTCCGGCACCCAGCTCGGCGGCGATCTTGAGGTCGGTGACGTCGAGCGTGGCGCCGAGCTGGAAGCTGGCACTAAGGTCGAGCGGCGCGTCGAGCACCGCAAGATCAGCCAGCACTGGCATCGCCTTCGCCAGCCGCGACGGCCAAATCCGGGTGAGGCTGGTTGTAACTGCGGCCGAGGTGCCACCAACCGGCACATCGGCCGTGGTCGATAATTCAAACGCCTGATCACCGATCGCGAGCGCGATGTTGGCCTCGGCCCGGCCGCCGCCGGCGGGCTCCCGGCGCATATCCAACGAAAATGCCGGGACTTGCCAAACCGCGTCATGCTGGAGGTCGACCAGGGTGGCCGCGCCATTCCGGACCCGGATCCGGGTGAGCGAGCGCCAGCGGTGCAAGGCTGCCGGAGGTTCGGTGCTCGCCGATCGGGCAAACATGTCCATAATGGCGGCGCCAACTTTGGCGGGGTCGCCGAAATTGGCGGCATTGGGGTTGTCAATGGCTTGGGCCAGCGTGCCAAGATCCAGCGCCATCGCGCCGTCCGCCGCGCGGAGCACCCGCAAGCGCAATCCTTCAAGTTCAATGGCGCGGGGTAAAATCTCGCCCAACACCAAGGCACGCAGCGACAGTGACAGCGTCGCGCGCGGCAAGGACGAATGGGGCCGGCCAGCAGCATCCTTGATGGTGATGTCAGTCACCACGATGTCGAGCGGCCGATCCAGCCCGTCGGCAAAGCCTTCCCATGCGAGCGCCGCGTGGCCGATTTTCAGTTCGGTGATGCCGGCGCCGTCATTGGCAGCCGCTTCAAGGCGCCCGATTAACCAGGGCAGCTCCAGCGGCCCCTGGGTCATCCGCCACGCGAGCAGCATCACCAGGGCGAGCCCGATGATCCCCAGCGTCACCCCCAACTGCACCAGGAAATGCACCAAGCGCGCGGTGCCAGTAATGGCTTGACCGATTGCTTGCCTCATGCCCAGCCTGCCGCAACATGGTTTTCGCGCTCACATCCTGGCCCGCGCCTGCCGATATCGGTGCTGGAAAGCGGCTGCTCGAACGGTTTTCTGACCTCGGGCCGGCCGAGGCAAAGCTCGCGCGCGCCGCCCCGGTTTCCGCGATGTTGCAGGGCCTGGGGGGCAATTCCCCCTATCTTGCCGATCTGGTGATCCGCGAGGCTGCCGCATTGCGCCGGATATTGCGGCTTGGCCCAAATGCGGTGGTGGTGGCGGAGCTGGCGGAGCTGGCTAAAATTCCGCCCCACGCCCCGCGCACGCAGATCGCCTCCGAGGTGCGGCGGGCTAAGCGCGTGGCGGCCCCCGCCGTCGCGGTCGCCGATATCGGCGGCGCGTGGACGCTGGAACAAATTACCGAAACCCTGTCCACCCTCGCCAC
>JACMOQ010000151.1 GCA_014377905.1 Acetobacteraceae bacterium
ACCGCGGCGTGGCGGGCGGCCGGGCTACCGATCGCCGCCGACCGCAATGTGCCGCCAGATCACGCTTGCGTCGATTTCTACCTGCGCCCCTATGATCGCAATTCTGGGGTCGAGGACGCGATGAAGGCGTATCTGTCATGGGAAATTGATCTGGTACACGAAATCGAACGCGACGGTACTGTAAAGTTCGGAGTGTAGCGTTATGCTTTCTCACTTATTTACCCTCCAAAAGAAGCCGTTTGAACGAATGATGGGCTAGATGCGCCGTCGTCCCACCAGCTTCACCCGTCACGCGGCGCAGATGGTCTTAGACCTGCTGCTGCCGCCACAATGTCTGACCTGCGATGCCGCAGTCGAGACGCAAGGCCAGTTCTGCGCCAAATGCTTCAAAGCGACGATTTTTATTTCCACCCCGTGCTGTGTGTCGTGCGGCTTGGCATTCACCTATTTCGGGCAGGTCGGACCGGACCAGATTTGCCTGACCTGCACCGGCAATCCGCCGCCCTGGGGGGAGGCGCGGGCTGCGATGAGCTATAACGATCAGGCCAAGAAAATCCTGTTGCCGTTCAAGCACGCCGATCGCCAGGAACACGCATCCCCGCTCGCCGCGATGATGGCCCGCGCCGGCCCAACCTTATTGGCCCGCGCCGAGATTATCGTGCCAGTGCCGCTGCATCGCACCCGGTTGCGTGAACGCCATTATAATCAGGCCGCTCTTCTGGCCCAGGAGCTGGCCAAACGCCGCGAGGCCCGTGCAATCCCCGACGCGCTGATCCGTGCCCAGCCGACCCCCCCACTTGGCAGCATGACCGCAGCCGCCCGCGCCGAAACCGTGGCCCATGCTTTCGCGGTTCGTCCCCATCGGCTGGCAGCCATCAATGGCCAGCGCATTTTGCTCGTCGATGACGTGATGACCTCGGGCGCCACCGCGCGTGCCTGCACTGATGTGTTGCTCGATGCCGGGGCGGCGTCCGTCGATGTGCTGGTCGCCGCCCGCGTATTAGACCCGCGACAAACTTGAGGGCTTGAACCCGGCCGGCACCTTGACCTATTTGGAGATGTAAAGGAGTGCCTCCATGGCCAAAGTGGAAATCTATACCCAGGACTGGTGCGGTTTTTGTGCGCGGGCAATGAATGTACTGACTGCCAAGGGCGTTGCGTTTGTCGAAATTCCCGCCCCACATGGCAGTGCCGAACGCGCCGAGGCCTCCGTTCGGTCCGCCGGTGGTACAACTATGCCGCAGATTTTCATCAATGGCGCGCATATCGGCGGCTGCGATGATCTGATGGCTTTGGAGCGGGGCGGGAAGCTCGATGCGCTGTTGGCGTGAGCCTGCCAGGGCCGCTCCAATGGATAATCGTCAATGCGAGCGCTTGCTTCGAAATCGCTCGCATTAACGATTTTCGCTGTTAGTCACCAACCGCAACAATTATCGAAAAGTTTTTCTGGTTCTTTTTGTTCACAAGAAGAACTGTTTTCTTAGGTGCTTCCCCGATGCCCAAAAGCGATTTCCTGCAAGAAGCGCCCGATCGCGGCTTCGTCTTCCAGTGCACTGACCAGGACGGCCTGGACGCTGCCTGCCGCAATGGCAAGATCGCAGGCTATATCGGCTACGACCTCACCGCCGACAGCCTCCATGTCGGCCACATGGTGCAGATCATGTTGCTGCGCCTGTTGCAGCGCCACGGCCACAAGCCAGTGGCGCTGATGGGTGGCGGCACCAGTAAGATCGGCGACCCGAGCTTTCGCGAGGAAGCCCGCCAGTTGCTGACCGATGCCCAGCTTGCGGTGAACCAGTCGGGTATAGTGCGCAACATCTCGCCGTTTCTGCGCTTCGGCGATGGCCCATCTGATGCCATCATGGCGAACAATGCCGACTGGCTCGACAAGCTCGGCTACATCGAATTGCTGCGCGAGGTTGGCCCGCATTTTTCGATCAGCCGGATGCTGTCATTTGATAGCGTGAAGTCTCGGCTCGATCGCGAACAGGGGCTGACCTTTCTCGAATTCAACTACTCGATCCTTCAAAGCTACGATTTCCGTGAGCTCAATCGCCGCCATGGCGTGACCCTGCAGATGGGCGGGTCGGATCAGTGGGGTAATATCGTCTCCGGCATCGATCTGGTGCGGCGCACCGACAGTAAGCAAGTGTTTGGCCTGACTACGCCGCTGATCGCCACCGCGTCGGGTGCGAAGATGGGCAAGACCTCCCAAGGGGCGGTGTGGCTCACCGAGGACCGGCTGCCTGTCTTCGATTACTGGCAGTTCTGGCGCAACACCGAAGACGCCGATGTTGGCCGCTTCATGCGTCTGTTCACCGATATTCCGCTGCCTGAGATTGCCCGGCTGGAGAAGCTCGGCGGATCGGAAATCAACGATGCGAAGAAAATTCTGGCAACCGCCGCGACGTCGCTTGCGCACGGCACCGTCAAGGCCGACGCCGCGGCCGATGCGGCGCGCCAAGCGTTTGAAACCGGAGGCGGCGCGGAAAACCTTCCGCTGATATCGGTGCCGGTCGCCGATATTGGCGATGGTTTGCCAGTGTTCCGGCTGCTGGTGATCGCCGGATTGGTGGCCAGCAATGCGGAGGGACGACGGCTGATCAAGGGCGGTGGCGCGCGGGTCGATGATATCGCGATTGGTGATGAAGCCACGATTATTGCAGTGGATGCGTTGGTGAGTGGCATCAAGCTGTCGTCAGGCAGGAAACATCATCGGCTGGTGCGGGCGAGATAACATTTTACCGATGGTTGCCTTCCACCCCACCCTGATGGTGTGATGGAGTCATTAAGGGAGGCTCCAAACAAATGACCCGTCCGTTCGCAAATTTGCGCGTGCTCGACTTCGCCACCACCATTGCCGGCCCTTATTGCGCCCGGCTGCTCGCGGATGGTGGCGCCGAGGTCATCAAGATCGAAACCGTCGAGGGCGAGCTGATGCGCAACCGTCCGCCGTATCGCAATGGCGCCAGCACCGCCTACGGCCAGCTCAATGCCGGCAAGCGCAGCCTGGTGCTTGATCTGAAA
>JACMOQ010000152.1 GCA_014377905.1 Acetobacteraceae bacterium
AACCCGGCATGGGAAAAATGATTTACGATTCCATTCTCGGTAACGACTTCAACCTGGCGCGGACCGGGCTGTTATTTGCGACCGGCGTTTCCCTGCTGTCCAACCTCGCCGCCGATCTCGCCTATGGCTGGCTCGACCCGCGAATCACCCTGCAATGAGCGGCATCAGCACTGAGACCGCGATTGGCCCGTGGACGCTGCGCTGGCGCCGGTTTCGCCGCAATCGCGCTGGCATGGCGAGCCTGCTGGTGTTGCTGGGGCTGATGCTGTTCGTGCTGGCAGCCATCCCGATGCAGATGCTGGGTGGGATGAATGCGGATGCCACCGATCTGTTCGCGCGCTTTGATCCCCCCGGCCCCGGCCATCCGCTCGGCCGCGATGAAGCCGGGCGCGACGTGCTGCTGCGCCTGATGGTCGGCGGGCAGATTTCGCTGCTGGTGGGCGTGCTCGGGACTGCCATTGGTGGTGCCTTCGGTTTGCTGATCGGCATCACCGCCGGCTATTTCGGTGGCAAGATCGATGCCGTGCTGATGCGGTTCACCGATGGCATGATCGCGCTGCCGCTGCTGCCACTGGTGATCGTGATGGGCGCCATTGACCTCACCAAGCTTGGTTTCAGCCGCGATTTCGCCAATTCTGGCGCCGTTGGGTTCTGGCGCATTGTGGTGGTGGTGGCCATTGTTGACTGGACCGCCATCGCGCGGCTGGTTCGTGCGGCAACGCTGGCGCTAAAGGAACGCGATTTCGTCCGGTCCGCACGCGCCAGCGGGGCAGGGGCCGGCTACACCATGGCGAGCCATATTCTGCCCAATATCGCCACCCCGGTGATTGTCGCCTTCACCCTCACGGTCGGGCGGGTGATCCTGCTTGAATCGACCCTCAGCTTCCTCGGCTTCGGCATCGTGCCGCCCACCCCAAGCTGGGGCAACATGCTGAGCAACGCTCAGGACATGGTGATCAACGCCCCGGCGCTTGCGGTTTATCCCGGCCTGCTGATCCTGATCACGGTGATCGCGGTTAATTTCCTTGGTGACGGGCTGCAGAGCGCGTTTGATCCGCGTGCGGAACGCTGATGGCAACGCTTGCAGGCGTTGGCGCTATTGCGATCTGGTCGTTGCTGGCGGTGCTGTCGCGCGGCGCGGCCAGCATTCCGCCGTTGCAGATCACCGCGATGGCCTTCGCTGTCTCGGCCGTGCTGGGTGCGGCGGTGCTGACAGCGCGCGGCGAACTGGCGGCGCTGCGGCAAAAGCCGATCGCCTGGCTGCACGGCGTCGGCGGCCTGTTCGGCTACCATGCCTGCTATTTCGCAGCGTTGGCGACTGCACCCGCCGCCGAGGCAAATCTGATCAACTACGCCTGGCCGCTGCTGATCGTGGTATTTTCTGCGCCGGTGCTCGGGTTGCATTTGTCGCGCTGGCACGTTGCGGGCGTGCTGACCGGTCTGGCTGGCTGCCTGTTGCTGCTGGCGCGCACTGCAGATTTTTCGGCGGGCGCGCTGTTCGGCTACAGCTGCGCCTTCGCGGCCGCGGTGATTTGGGCACTTTATTCGGTGCTGTCACGCCGCCTTGCTTCCGTGCCGACCGGCGCCGTGGTCGGGTTCTGCGGCGCGAGCGCAATCCTTGCCGCATGGGCCCATTTCGCCTTCGAGCCGACGGTGATTCCCGATTGGCCTGCCTTGGCCAGCGTTCTGCTGTTAGGCATCGGCCCGGTGGGCGGCGCGTTTTTTCTGTGGGACATCGGCATGAAGCGTGGCGATCCGCGGTTGCTCGGCACTTTGGCGTACGCGACGCCGGTCGCCTCCACTGTCATTCTGGGCCTGGCCGGTTTCACCGAATTGACTCTGCTGGTCCTGACGGCGGCAATCCTGGTGGTCATCGGCGGCCTGATCGTCCGCGTCGCCCCGTCGCCGCGTTGACAAAGCCAAATTCCCCCGGCAACTCTCCTACCATGCTGATAATGCGCAAAACCGTCAAAACTACCAAAATTCCCGCCGGCCGGGGATGTTGGGTGTTCGCGCGGTAGTCGCCTCCGCAGAAATCCCCGATCAAACCCCGCCGGTCTCCGGATGGGGTTTTTTAATGGCCCTCAGTCCGCCCGGCCCATCAGGAGCATGACGATGAGCCCGAATGATGTGTCCCCCCACCAGCCCAGCCGACAATCTGCCCGCGCGCAAACCGTCGCCGTGGTTGGTGCCACCGGCGCGGTGGGCGAAGCCTTACTGCAAAGCCTGCATCAACGCCGCTTCCCGCTTGCCCGCTTGAAGCTGCTGGCGTCCGCCCGCTCGGTCGGCAAGCTGCTCGCATTCGACGACGAACTAATCCCGGTCGAGGAATTAACCGAGGCCTCCTTCGACGGCGTCGATATCGCCCTGTTCTCCGCCGGTGGCGCGCAATCCCGCCGCTTCGCTCCTGTGGCAATCGCGCGCGGCGCGGTGGTTATCGACAACTCATCCGCTTTTCGCATGGACCCAGATGTTCCGCTGGTGGTGCCGGAAATCAACGCCCACGCCATCGCCGCCCATCGCGGCATCATCGCCAACCCCAACTGTGCCGCCATCATCGCCGGCCTGCCGCTGTGGCCGCTGCACTGCGCCAACCCGATCCGGCGCGTGGTGATCACCACTTACCAGGCAGCATCAGGCGGAGGGGCGGCGGCCATGCAGGAACTGATTGAGTCCACCCGCGCATATCTCGACGGCACCGAGCACACCCCGCGGGTGCTGCCGCATCCGTACGCGTTCAATCTGTTCAGCCACAACACCGAAATCGACCCGGTCACCGGCTACAACGACGAAGAAACCAAGGTGATCCGTGAAATCCGCAAAATTTTTGCCGCCCCCGATCTGCTGGTCACCGCGACCTGCGTCCGGGTGCCGGTGCTGCGCGCCCATTCGATCGCGATCAACGTGAGCTTCGACCGCCCGATGACGCCTGCCGCCGCCCGCGAAATCCTTGGCCAGGCGCCCGGCCTGCGCATCGTCGATGACGCAAGCCGCAACCATTTCCCGATGCCGCGCGAAGCGTCCGGCCAGGACGATGTGCTGGTCGGCCGCATCCGTGAGGATCACTCCGATCCGTCGGGCCGGTCGCTGGCGCTGTTCGTCGCTGGCGATCAGTTGCTGAAAGGGGCGGCGCTGAACGCGGTGCAGATCGCCGAGGCACTGCTTGCACCCGTCCGCGAACTGCGGCTTACTCGGTTGTAACGACCAACCGAGCCCATTTCCGCCCTGGGCGTCGCAGCCCCCCGGGAGAAACACATGACCTCGACCCAAGCCTTGCTGGCCCGCCGTGATCAGGCGATGGGCGCTGGAACCCCGCTGTTTTACAATGAGCCGCTGCATTTGGTGCGCGGCGACGGCGTTTATCTCTTCGATACCGCCGGCCGCCGTTATGTCGATATGTACAACAACGTTCCCTGCGTCGGCCACGCGAACCCAAGCGTGGTTGAGGCGATGGCGCGCGCGCAGGGCACGCTTAATGTCCATAGCCGGTATCTGCACGAAGGTATTGTCGCGTTCTGCGAGCGGATCGCCGGCCTGCACGGCCCGGAGATTGAAAGCGTCATCGTCAGTTGCACCGGCACCGAAGCAATCGAGGTCGCGCTTCGTATGGCCCAAATGGCCACCGGCAAAGCCGGCATCATCTGCACCAACGGCACCTATCACGGTAACAGCGCGGCGGTCAGCAAGCTTACACGGCTGGTGACCAGCCAGAACGTCGCGCCTGACATCCGCGCCATTCCTTTTCCCGAAACCTACCGTCCGCTGATCCCTGGGGCCTCCGAGGCCGATCTTGCCGACGCCTATCTTGCCCGTCTCGCCGCCGCCATTCGCAGCCTCGAGGACAGCGGCGTCGGGCTCGCCGGGATGGTCCTGTGCTCGATCCTTGCCAATGAGGGGCTGCCGAATATCCCAGCCAACTTTATGGCGCGCGCGTCAGAGATGGTTCACGCCGCGGGCGGCTATGTGATCGCCGATGAGGTTCAGGCCGGCTATTGCCGTACCGGCACTTGGTGGGGTTACACGGTTTCCGGCCTCAAGCCCGATATCGTGGTCACCGGCAAGCCTATGGGCAACGGCCTGCCGCTTGCCGCGACCGCCGCCAGCAAGGCCTTGGTGGACGGTTTCCGTGCCAAGACACGCTATTTCAACACCTTCGCGTCAAGCCCGTTGCAGGCAGCGGTCGGCATGGCGGTGATCGACTATATCGAAAGCGAAAATCTCGCTGTAAGTGTCGCCAGAATTGGCGCGGGGTTAAAATCGGCCCTTACCACCCGCGCCGCCGCCTGGGACAAAATAGGCGATGTCCGTGGTGTTGGCCTGTTCATCGGCGTGGAGATCACCAAGGGCGACGCCGACCAGACGCCGGATGTCGATCTCACCGTCGATATCGTCAACCGCCTGAAGGACAAGGGCTTCCTGACCAGCAATGCCGGCATCTTTCGCAACACGGTGAAGATCCGGCCGCCTTTGGTGTTCAAGCAGCAAGACGCGGATGCGTTCCTGGTAGCATGGGACGACATGGTGGCCGAGATTAGAACCGTTTGATCTTCAACCCCCGCCAACGATAGCTCGCGGCCCTGAACGCGTTGACCGCCGACCCCGCTGTCGGACAGATCGTTGCGTTGAAGGATGTGCCGGTCGGGCTCGATGATGCGGGCGCCGTCGCCCTCGCACGGGTCCTGACCCAGACCCATGCCGCCCTGGCAAGCCAACCCATCGCGCCGCCCAACCCGGAGTGGCTCGCCCGCCTTTCTGCCGGCCCGGCGCTGACCGAACGCGAGGCGAAGAATTTCCTCCGCGCCCATGGCATTGCGGTTACAAAAGAAGCCCTTGCCACCACCGCCGACGTGCTGGTGCAGGAAATGGTGTCGGGCGGTATCGAAGCCCTCGTCGGCCTATCGCAGCACGCCCCGTTCGGCCTGGCGCTGACCCTTGGGCCGGGCGGCATCCTTGTTGATCTGCTGGGCGGCCATGCGCTCGATCTGCTGCCCCCCCGATGCGGACGCGCTGATCGAGGCTACTAAACTCGCGCCTTTATTCGCGGGTTTCCGCGGTGCGCCGCCACGAGATCGTGTCGCTTTTGTCCAATTGGTAACCAGCCTTGGCGAAATCGGCCGCAGCTACAGCGACGTCATTGCCGCCATCGACCTCAATCTGGTAGCGGTCCTGCCCCTTGGCGTGCGCGTGCTTGACGCGCTGATCATCCGCCGCATCGATGTTGAAGGACCCAAATCATGACCCGCAAGATCATCATCGACACCGACCCCGGCCAGGACGACGCAGTTGCCATCCTTCTGGCGATGGCATCGCCTGAACTGGAGGTGCTGGCCCTCGTCGTTGTCGCCGGCAATGTGCCGCTGCAATATACCCGCATAAACGCCCGCAAAGTATTGGAACTCGCCGGGCGGCCCGATATCGCGGTTTATGTCGGCTGCGACCGGCCGATGCGCCGGAAGCTGGTCACCGCCGAGCATGTCCACGGCAAAACCGGCCTCGATGGCCCCGATCTGCCCGCGCCCACTATGGCCGAACGCTCCCAACACGGCGTCGATTATCTGATCGACACGCTGCGCGCCGAACCTGCCGGCAGCATCACGCTTTGCCCGCTCGGCCCGCTCACCAACATTGCTATGGCGCTGATCAAGGCCCCCGATATCGCTGCCCGCATCGGTGAAATTGTGCTGATGGGCGGTGCCTATTTCGAGGTCGGTAATATTACACCATCGGCCGAATTCAATATCTATGTCGATCCCGACGCCGCCGACGTAGTGCTAAATTCCGGGGTCAAGATCACCATGATCCCGCTTGATGTCACCCATCGAGCACTGGCAACCGATGCCCGGCTGGCAGCGATTGCCGCTATCGACAACCAGGCGAGCCGTGCTGTCAGCGCGATGCTAAATTTCTCCGAACGTTTCGACCGTGTGAAATACGGCTGGGACGGCGCGCCGGTGCATGACCCGAATGTCATTGCCTACCTGCTGCGACCCGAACTTTATACCGGTCGTCAGATCAACGTTGCAGTGGAACTCGCCAGCGAACTGACCTTGGGGATGACGGTCGTCGATTACTGGCAGATCACCCAACGCCCCCGCAACGTGTTTTATGTCCGGGATATGGATGCGCAAGGGTTTTATGATCTGCTTATCGAACGCCTTGCCCGTTTGCCCTAAGTCTTTCTGAGTAGTTTCCGCCACTACCGCCCGAGCACCCGGCCCGTTAAGCTAGACTATGGATGAACCAATCGATACGCCGGGCGAGCTTGTCAATCCGTTGGTGGACGACACCATCACGACGTCACCGAATGCGCAAACCATTGCATTATCGGTGTTGGCCATTTTGGCATTGCTTTACGCCTTGCAGGTGGCAGCGGAACTCGTGGTGCCGATTTTGCTCGCGATGATGCTGAAGCTGATGCTGCAACCGGCCATGCGGTTTTTATGCGAGCGTATTAAGTTGCCAATGAGCGTGGCGGCGCTCGTTCTGATCCTTGGATTGCTCGGGGTGATCGGCGGCATCGGCTTTGCGATCGCTGTGCCCGCGTCGGGCTGGATTGCCAAGGCGCCGCAGGGATTGCAAACCTTGGAAGATCAGCTCGGCAGGTTGCGCGATCCGATCGAGGCGGCACAGCAACTCTTGCAGCGCGCCGAACATCTGGCCGCCCCGGCCGGGTCCCCGGCCACTGTTGCGGCCGCACCGGCTGCTCCTTCCATCGCCCTCGGCGCAGTCGGCGTCAGCGTCCTGGTCCTGACCCAGCAGTTCTTCGGTCGATTTTTTGTGCTCGCGGTCACGCTTTTCTTTCTGCTCGCCGCTGGCGACAGCATGCTGCGCAAGCTGGTCGAGGCCACCCCGCGCTTCGAG
>JACMOQ010000153.1 GCA_014377905.1 Acetobacteraceae bacterium
ATGTCGAGGCCGAGAAGTTTGGCGAGGAAGAACGTGCCGAAATCCGGAACCTGGGTGGCAATTGCGCGGTCGAAGGCGGCGCGGGCGGCGGTTTCGTCCATGGAAGAATTCTCCGGAAAGAAGCCCTGCTCTAACCTTTTTTGATAGTGTAGAAAAGCCGCGCCCCACGCCTAACCACCCCAAGGCTGGCCTGGCGCTCGGGGATGATAAACGGGCCGGGTGAGGAGAGTTTGGCAAAAGGCTGGATCAGGCGGGGTAGGCTTTTTCAGGAGAAACTGCACCATGCGGTTAGATTCAGCGTTCATCGGTTGCATCCATCAGGGTTTTGCCGAAGGCGTCGAGGATGGCAGACCGCCGCAGAATGGACACGACATCGCGGGCGAACACGGACTCGCCGTCGGGGAACCGCAAGCCTGGCCGCAAGATGAATTGCCAGAATTTGCCGTCGGCACTGATGGTTTCGCCCTCAACCATCTGGCGCCGCGGGGTGAAGCTATTATTGTGGCCGTAAAGCATGTCGTAGCGATCCTGCGAGGGGCAGGCCGCGATTGCAACGGGCGCGGTTTAAGTGTTCCGTGGTTTCCCACTCCAAAAAACCGCCGAGGAAACCATGTCGGACGCGATAACCGAATTTGCCCGCCACCATATCGTCGGTCGCGACATTTGGACCGAGGAGAACCTGCCACCCGATGTGTTCGCAGCGATGGGGCAGGCGGGGTTGTTTCGCATCGGCCTACCGGTGGAATTCGGTGGCACTGGCGGCGGCTATCCCGCGATTGCGGCAGCCGAACAGGCGCTGGTGGCGGCGTGTGGGGTTCCGGGCATGGGCACCATTTTCGGCGGTCACCAGATTACCGCCCAGTATTATATGGTCGGATACGGCAGCCTTGCGCAACGGGCAGACTATCTGCCGAAACTTGCCGCCGGCACATGCACGATGGCAGTGGCAATTTCAGAGCCGGAGGTTGGCGCCCACCCCAAATTGCTGGAGACCACGGCCCATAAAACTGCCCTCGGATGGCGAATTGGCGGGCGCAAGGCCTATGTCACCAACGGGCCGATCGCCGATATTTTTATTGTGCTGGCAATCACCGCCGTTGAGGCCGGACGCAAGCGCTACTCAATGTTTTTGGTGCCACGCGGCGCACCAGGGCTTGAAATCCACCATGCCCCAACCCCCGCCGGCATGCGCCCGGCCGGGCATGTGTCCCTGACCCTGACCGATTGCGTGGTCGGCCCCGATGCCATGCTCGGGGTTGCCGACACTGCCTACGAGGCGATGGCGCTGGGGTTTCGCGATGCCGAAGACGCTGTCGGCAATGCCGGGTTGATCGGCAAGCTGCACCATATTTTGGGGCTGCTCGCCGGGCCCAACCCGGCGCATGCCACCGACGATACTGCGGCCGAGCTTGGCACGCTGTATGGCTTGGTCGCGGTGGCCGCAGCCGCGGTTGCAGCGATTGTGACAGCTTCCGAAGCAGGGGCGGCGGCGTCCCCGCGCGCCCAGGCGATTACCATCGGCATGCGGCACCTTGCGCTGGAAATTGTTCGCCGTGTGCGCACCCTGAAGCGGGAAGACCTGCCGCGGGTGGACGCACTACTCGCCAGCATCGAGGGCGGGATGAATGTCGCGCGCGGGCCGCGGCGGGCGCGCACGATCAGGCTGGGCCGGGAGGGAATAGTTGAATAATAGCGGCATACTCACCATACTCGGGCCATTGATAGGACTGAGGTGCTATGGAACAGTTGGATCGCATCACCCACAACTCCGGCGTCATGGGCGGCCATGCCTGCATCCGTGGCATGCGGGTGACGGTTGCAATGCTCGTCGGCCAAATCGCTGACGGCCGCGCTGTCGAGGCGTTGCTTAAGGACTATCCCTATCTTGAGCGGGAGGACGTTGCCCAGGCGCTGCGCTATGCAGCGTGGCTGGCGCAGGAACGGGAAGTGGTGTTGGCCCAGGCTTGAAACTGCTCATCGATATGAATCTGTCACCTCAATGGGTGGCGTTTCTGGCGGACTACGCAATTGAAGCCATTCACTGGTCGGCAGTTGGTCCGGCCAACGCCACCGATCAGGTGCTGATGGATTATGCACGCGATCTCGGAATGATCGTGCTGACCCACGACCTTGATTTTAGTGCCATTCTTGCTGCGACCAACGGCTGCAAACCGAGCGTCGTGCAACTGCGGTTTGGAAATCTGATACCTGAAAGCGCTGTTGCCTGGCTCGTCGCCGTTTTACGACAGACGGCAGCGGAACTTGACGCCGGCGCCCTTGTGACTTTGGATCGGCGGAGGCCACGCATCCGCATCTTGCCCCTGCGCCAGATCAACGAATAGTTCGCCGCTACAGCCTGCTCGGCTTAATCCCCATAATTCGCCCAAACCGCGCCGCGTAAGTCGGCCAGACTTCGGGG
>JACMOQ010000154.1 GCA_014377905.1 Acetobacteraceae bacterium
TCCCGTGGCAGATTTTCCCCGCCATGGCGGTCAACCGCGATTTCGTCGGTCAGATGGCCGAGGCCGGGCTGACACCATCGCATAAGCTCTATTTCCTTTGCCGATCTGGGGTGCGGTCGCTCGCCGCCGCCGCCGCCGCCGAGGCTGCTGGCTATTCAGCCGTGTTCAACGTGCTTGACGGGTTCGAAGGCCCGCCAGATGGCGGTGGGCATCGTGGGCGGGTTGCGGGGTGGAAGGCGGATGGGTTGGCTTGGCGGCAGAGATAGAAGGGGAACCTGCAAGGGCGAAGCCGATTTCATCGGCAGGCTGCATGAAGTTGGGGCAGGTGATGGGTGGCCGTTTCGGCACCGCCAGTTTCAGCAAGGGAAGACGACCGTCAAACTCAAGATTCGGGAATGTCTTCGGCCTCCATACTCCTTTCATGTCCTCCCACGACAGGCCCAAATGTTGCCACAGCCGACTGCTTGTCATGATAAACAAGCGCGACGCGGCATATTTCGAGCCATAGGTCGAACGGAATGTCCCAAACTTGGCGCCCATTGATCGGCACCGGGCTCAGGTGGCTGATGTAGCCAACCACCAGCCCAGGCGCCAGTTCGCGCAGCGTGCCCGGCGGATTGGTCCCGTCTTCCGCCTCTACTAGCAGCAGCGTGTTGCACCCGATCGCCCGTAACGCCTTGAAAATTCGCTGACGCAGCATCTCGTCCAGTCGTCGCCGCGGACGGTAGACCACGATCTGGCCGCCTTCCTCCAGCAGTTCCAGTAGTTCGTCGCGCAGCCGTCGGATGCGGCGGGTCTGGCGGGCGAAAATGTCCGCTGCGTCGCCCTCGTGCTCGTTCACCCAGGTATGAATTCCGAGACCAAAGGCTTGGTCCATGATAAAATACTCGCCCCAGCCCACCAACATGATCTGAGAGCAATCGACCTCGCCCAGGCCAACGAAGCGTGATTCCAGCATACGCGCCAACTGTTCCGCCGGCACGTCAGTCCAGCGTAACAGCCCGATCGGCTCAGCCCCGAAATGGCGCTGCACCAGTCCGAACTCGCAATTGTCGCCGAAACTTTCGAACCGCATCATCAAATCCCGCGCAATGGGATTATCCACTGCCACAATCGACTGGCGCTCGGGTGGTCGCTCTGATCCAACCCCCTGGGATTCGTCGAGCATCATCAGGCTGACCTGCTGAAGCGCGTTGCCGTAGCCGCGCACAACTTTCTCGTGCTCAGGGACCCGCGCTTTAAGAGCGCTCCACAACGCCAGCGCCACAGTCCAATCCTGTTGTGCACTTGCGACCTGTGCCATTACGATAGAGAGGTCAATATCATCGGTTAGCACCGACGGTAACATTGCAATCGTGTCGCGCGCCGCCTTGAACTTGCCCATCCGCAACAGCGACAGCGCCACACCGCCATGCCCCATTGGGTCCATCGGCATGTCGTGCGCCAGCGCCTGCCAACGCTGCAGCGCCAGATCCCAATCCATTCGGTAAAACGCCGACCAGGCGTGATGGATACGCAACGGTCGCGCATCCACGCAATTCGAAAATCCTCGTTCGAACAGGGCATCGGCCTCGGCGTAGGCGCCGAGATCGCGCAAATATATGCCGGCCCTCAGGTAGCCGAGTACATTGGCCGGATAGCGCTCCCGCATCAGCGCCCACGTTCCTTCAATGCCGATGCGGTCTTGCCGAGCCTCCGCTGCTACCGCTGCAACTTCAATTTCATTTTCCGTCGGTGTCGTTGTCATCACCCGCTTATCACACCTACATAAATGCATAGTCGATTTTCTATAACACAGACCTTCGCTGGACAATATTCCCGAACGCGTGCGATATAAGGATTATCCCGGCTGCGTTGCCGGTAGTCCCCACTGCAGGAATTTCTCGCGGCATGGCTGAGTCGGATATCTATGCCGCCCTCACTCGCATCCT
Source organism: Acetobacteraceae bacterium (assembly GCA_014377905.1). GTDB lineage: Bacteria > Pseudomonadota > Alphaproteobacteria > Acetobacterales > Acetobacteraceae > CAITOL01. The sequence continues at coordinate 1,932 of JACMOQ010000154.1, forward strand.
GCGCGCGGTCTTCGTGCGCGACGATCTTGTCGCCACCCCGGAACTGACGGCACGGGACGTGATCGGCTGGGACTCCTTCCGACATGTTGAACTCGTCATGGCGGTTGAGGAAACCTTTGACATCAAAATCCGTCTGCGCGAACAATCCAGCCTGCGCGCGCTGTCCGATCTTGCCGCCCTGATCGCGACCAAGCTCCAGGCCAAAAACTGAGGCCGCCCCGGTGTCGAACCCGTTTCTGTCCCCTATCCTGGCCCGCCACCGCGTAGCCCCCGACAGTCTCTACGGCACTTTCTTCAACGGAGAAGTATGGGAACAGGTCTCTCTTGGCCGCTTCATTGGGCGCGCTTGGGCCTATGCCGCGGCAATGGCAGCCGTTGGCACACGCTCCGGGGATATCGTCTGCCTGGTCCTCCGCCATGGGTGGGATGCTGAGGCCGCCTTTATAGGCACAATGCTTGCCAACGCTGTCCCAAGCTTTCTGCCGTATCCCAACATCAAGCAGGACGCCCATCTCTACTGGCGCCAACACCGCTTAGTGTTCGAAACCGTCTTGCCCCGCCTCGTCATCGTCTACGACGAGTTGCATGACGCCATTTTCGACTGCTTAAACGGCCTTGACACTGCGGTAATGTCGAGCGGCGTCGTGGCCGACACGTCCAAAGTACCCGACTTCCTGCTCCCCGCTCCCAACGCCGTGGCCTTATTGCAACATAGTTCCGGCACCACTGGCATTAAGAAAGGCATTGCGCTGAGCTACACGGCCATTTGTCGCCAGCTCGACGCTTATGCTGCAACGCTTTGCCTGACGTCGGAGTCGAACCACGTCATCGGAACTTGGTTGCCTTTCTATCATGACATGGGGCTAATCACGAGCTTTCTTTTGCCACTGCATCTCGGCCTGCCTGTTGCCGCGCTCGACCCCTTCGACTGGACAGCGGAGCCCGGTCTGCTCCTCGACGCCATCCAGGATCTCGGCGTTACCCACGCATGGATGCCCAATTTCGCTTTCCTCCACACCGCACGTCGCACACCACGGCGCCAGACCTGGCGGCTCGGCGGCCTGGTCGCCTTGATCAATTGCTCCGAACCCTGCAAGCCTCAGGCGTTCGATGCCTTCGTCGCGCGATTCGCGCCCGACGGCGTGCGGCCTGAGATGCTGCAAACCTGCTACGCGATGGCTGAAACCGTCTTCGCCGTCTCACAATCACATCCCGGCGTACCTGTCCGCCGTCTGACCGTCTCCCGCGCTGCGATCCAGAGCGGTGATCGCATTGCCCCCCCGTCCGGCGACGAGGCGGCGATCGTCCTCCTGTCGAATGGTCGTCCAATCCCAGGGTGCCAAGTGCGTATCCTAGCAGATACCGCCGAGGAGGGCCGCATCGGCGAAATCGCAGTCACTGCGCCCTTCCTTTTTAAAGGCTATCACAACAGTCAGGCCGCAACCGCACACGCATTCATGGGCGGGTGGTTTCGCACCGGCGACATCGGCTTTATCGACGACGGCGAGGTCTACATCGTCGGTCGGCTCAAGGACGTCATCTGCGTCAATGGCAGGAACATTGCTGCCCACGACGCAGAGGCTGCGGCCTCGTCGGTTCCCGGCATTAAACCGGGCCGCACTGTCGCATTCGGCACCTATTCCAGCGATACTGGATCGGAACAACTTATCGTTATCGCCGAAAGCGACGCCGACGCCACTGAGGCTATTCGCCTCGCCGACGAGGTATATCGCGCTGTCCGCGAGGAAACCGGTATTGCCTGCCGTGTCGTTCGGATTGTCGTTCCGGGTTGGCTTATCAAGACCACCAGTGGCAAGATGAGCCGTTACGACAACCAGCGCAAATACGACGACATTCTGGCTGGCGAACGTACCTAACATGACGAATTTCGTAACATTCTGATGCTATTCCGCATCTGCGCGTAGGCGCTGACGACACCGCACCCGCAGCCGACAACAGGAGACAAGATATGGCTGAAAGTGAGACCGAGGCCTTGGCCCAAGTTGATGTCCTCCTAGACCTAGCCCGGCTTGGCGATTTCGCGCGTGCCGGCGAAACCATCGACCACCTGGCCCAGACTTTCAGCAAGAACGTCCACATTCTTCATAAGGTGGGCACCATCAAGCAGATGAGCGGGCAATACGAGGAGGCGGTCGTTTATTACCTTCGCGTGCTCGAAATTGAGCCGAACTTTTTTTATACCGAGATGGAACTGGGCAACACCTACCGCGCCATGAACAACCTCCAGGACGCACAGGCCTGGTTTGAAAAAGCGATTCAGTCCAATCCGGCATATGCCTTAGCCTACCAGCGTGCGGCATCGATGCGGCGCGAGTTTGCCGATCACCACGGCGCCGCGAAGTATCTAGCCACCGCACTCGCGCTCGACCCAACCAATCTGCATATCGCTGGCGAGATCGCAATTGGGCTCATCCACCTCACTGGACGTGAGGACGCGATTGAGGCGCTGGCGCCCATCGTTGTGTCACCAGGCGCGGCTGATGAACACATCGTCGCCTTTATGCGCTTACTGAACGAGACTGGCGCCAGTCGCCGCCTTATCGATTTCGTGGCCGGCCTACGACCGGGTGCCTCGGAATTTCTGCTTTTCCATGCCGGTCTCGGCGCCGGCCACGCCCGGCTCAGTCTGTCTTACAACCACGAGGCTATCATTGCCGGCGCCACAGCCCGCGAAGCCTCGGCTGGATGGCGGGACACTGCCGGCGTTTTGACCGAATTGCGCGGCGCGATCGCCAGCCGCACCCCCTATTCACTAATCCGGCTCGGCGATGGGGAGGCACGTTTTCTCGCCTTCATGGACCCGACCACCCGTCGAGTGCTCCCCGAAACCGACGCCGTGATTATGGTGGATTCCATCTGGCAAAACTGGTTTGGCCAGCCGCATTCAAGCTTTAGCAGCTTTGATCTCACCTTCCTCAACGCTGCTCTCCTCCGCAGTATCGCGACCGCCTCGATAATTGGTGTGCCGATGGCGGCTCGCCTGTCGGAGGACCGACAGCATTTCGGCTACCTTGCCTATCTTGGGGCACTCGTCGAGCACATGTTCCGCGCCTCAGACCAACTTTGCACCGATGCCTCGATCCCAATCGACCTGCATCGCGCGAGCCCGTTCCTCGGTGATCTTTTAACGGGCGCAGACTTCGTCGGCGTGATCGGGCCACATGCGGACCTGCCGGCCCGGATAGCCGCCCGTTTCGGCATCGCGCGAACAGCGTTTTACCCGGTCCCCGGCGAGCGTCGATTGCCTCCGCACCTCATCAGTCAATCGGACCGCCACTTCCCTGACCGCTACCGCGAGATTCTGCGCGATCTTGTGGTGCCCGAGCGCGGTGCGATATTCCTCGTGGCGGCCGGTCTGCTTGGCAAGGTCTATTGCGCCCGCATTCACGAGCTTGGCGGTATTGCCATCGATATTGGCTCCCTCGCGGATGGCTGGATGGGTTTCGGCCCCGATACCCGCCCGGGGCAATTCAAGGGCGATCAGGCGGGCTGGGTGCTGCCCGAAATCGTGTAGTCGTCCGACACTCGATTCCATATCGGAATATATAATGATGTCCATGAAAACCGCCCTAGTCTGCGGCGCCGGCGGCTTCATCGGCGGCCATCTCGTCAAGCGCCTCAAGGCCGAAGGCTTCTGGGTCCGCGGCGTTGATATCAAAGCCCACGAATACGCCGAAACCGAGGCTGATGAGTTCCTGATCGCCGATCTGCGCGACCCAGTGACCTGCCGTGACGCGACCGACCGCCCGTTCGACGAAGTCTACCAGCTCGCGGCCGACATGGGTGGCGCCGGCTATATCTTCACCGGCGACCACGATGCCGAATTGATGCACAACTCCGCCACCATCAACCTCAACATGGTCCAAGCCTGCCGCAAGCGGGGCATCAAACGGGTCTTTTATTCCTCATCCGCCTGCATGTATCCCGCCTATAACCAGGAAGACCCCGACAACCCCAACTGCGCCGAGGACAGCGCCTATCCGGCCGCCCCCGACAGCGAATATGGCTGGGAAAAGCTGTTCAGCGAACGGCTTTACCTCGCCTACAATCGTAATTACGGCATGGAGTGCCGGATCGCGCGCTTCCACAATGTTTTCGGCCCCGAGGGCACATGGGATGGCGGGCGCGAAAAAGCGCCGGCGGCGATCTGCCGTAAAGTTGCCCAAGCGTGCTCGGGCGACGCCATCGAGATTTGGGGCGATGGGTTGCAGACCCGTTCGTTTCTCCATGTCGATGAATGCATCGACGGCACGCTGCGGCTGATGCGGTCCGATTTTGCCGGGCCGGTGAATATCGGCTCCGACCAGATGGTAACGATCAACGGATTGGTCGAAATGATCGCGCGGATTGCCGGCAAACATATCCCAACCCATCATATCCCCGGTCCAACCGGCGTGCGTGGCCGTAACTCCGATAACCGCCTGATCGCCCAACGGCTTGGCTGGGCGCCGTCGCAGGCGCTGGAGATGGGCTTGGCCAAGACCTATCCGTGGATTGCCAGGCAGGTCCATGCCAAGGCTGAATGCGTGCCCGCGCAACAAAAATTTAATATTGGTGCCCGTGAGGTTAAGTGATTAATTTAACTGCATTTTTTAATTGTTAAAGGCCATCAGCAATGCCCCAAATTTTTTGGTGTCCCAAACATGGATTGCACCTTACGTTAAGCGTAAGATATCGTTAGCTCTTGGTTTGGTTTGCATGCCGCGTGACTGGTGCGCTTTGTGAAAGGCATACTGGCAGCGGTTTGAAAGCGAACAGCCGGGACGAATTAGCTTGGCTTTTTTAAGTGTGAACCGGTCGGATTGATGAGGGTTTGTCAGAACGGCAAGCAATGGGCGTGTGGACGGTATTGGGAGCGTTGATCATGGTATTTAAGCTCAAGCGCCGCACGGCATCGTTGCGCGGCCTGTCGGTGGCAGCCGCCGTCGCCGCTTTCGCCTTCGCACCCGCACCCGCGCGGGCCCAAAATGCAGTCCAGTTCTGGAACCAGACTCTGTTGGCCGTCACCCAACAGACCTCGGCCCTGCTTGCCGCCGGCCCGCCGGATGTCGCGCTGCAGATGGCGATCGTCGACAACGCGATGTATGATGCGGTGAACGCCGCGACCGGCGGGCAATACAAGCCCTACGCCTATACCGGCGGCGCGGTCAGCGGCGTGTCGGCCCAAGCGGCGGCGCTGTCGGCAGGCTACACCGCGTTAAGTGGCTATTTTGGCCAGAGCGAATGGGCTAATTCCACCAATTCGGCGACCGCTACACGGATCAACACGGTCATTCTGCCGCAATTATTGACCGCCTATAATGCCCAGGTTGCGTTGCTGACCCCCAGCCAGGCAGTCACCGATGGCCTGACCTTGGGGACCGCCGCCGGCAACGCGATGCTTGGCGCGCGCGCCAATGATGGCTCCGGCACCGCAATCGTCAACGGATTGCTCAACAACAGCCCGATCGGTTCGGGAACCACTCCGGGTGTTTACGTGCCGCCGAGCGCGACGGGCGGACGCCCGGAAATGTACCCGCTCTGGGGCAGCGTAACCCGGGTTGGCTCGCCGGTTGACCAGTTCCAGGCCATCATGGGATCGGTCCATCTGCCAGGTGTGACCAATTTGTCGGCAAGCCCTTTTGATCAGGTGCAAGAATCCGTTGCGAGTGCCGCCTATGCGGCGGCGGTGTTGCACACCGAATGCGTCGGGGATGGCAGTGTGCCGACTGGCGCGCTCGCCGCAGCTTGCGCCGCCGCCGGCATTGCCCCGCAAACCTTGGCGCAAGCCCGGTCCGCGCTATTCTGGAACGACCCCGGCACCACCATCCAGCCGCCTGGCCATTGGCTGCAAATTGCCAACACCGTGATGGTGGCACAGGGGCTGGATTTGTTGCAGCAGGCGCGTCTTTCGGCGACCATGAGTAGCGCCATTGCCGATGCCGGGATTGCCGCCTGGGGTGAAAAATACATCTATAATCTGTGGCGCCCGATCACTGCGATCCGCAATTGCAACGCGTCAACCGGCGCCTATGCCTGGAACAGCACCCTGACCGCGGCCAATGCAGGGTCCCCGGGCACGGTAAATTCCTGTTCCAATAATTGGGTGTCGCTGATCGCGACGCCGCCGCATCCCGATTACATTGCCGGCCACCCAGCCTTTAGCGGCGCTGCCGCCACGGTCCTGGCCTCGTTCTTCGGCAACGACAATATCAGCTTCTCGTCGGACTCAAACGCCTATTGCAATGGCGGCTCGGCGGGGTTTGCAGCCGATGGCTACACGATCATCAGTTGCACCCTGTCTGCCGGACAGGCGGCAACCAGCGGGGTCTATGCCGCCGGAACGTACACGACCTGTAATTCAATGAGCCTGAGTTCGGGCGCATCCAATGTCAACGACAGCCCGCTGATCTGCGCCATGACGTTGAGCTTCGACAGCTTCTCGGCAGCATCCAGCGGCACCAGCGGATCAACCGATAGCCGCGTGGCCGGGGGCATCCACACCTCGTTTGCGACGACAGACGCGCTCGCGATCGGCAACAGCATCGGCGCGCTGGTGTTTGCCAACAACTTCACAGCAGTTCCGGAGCCGTCTTCGTTGATGGTGCTGTCGCTCGCGGCCGTCGGGCTGCTGGGTGCCACCCGCCGGCGGCCGGGCTAGACTGATGGGATTGACGCTGGTGCAATCCGTCGATAGCGTTTATTCCATGATGTGCAGCCTGCCCCCCGCTATCCGATTTTACCGCCGCTGGTTTTATACGCCGGCGGCCTAGGATCGCGCGCATTTAACGCATCCCGAAGCCGCCAGCATCCCTGGCGGCTTTCGTGTTTTCTCCCGGTTTTCGACTTCCCTCGCCAGGGCAAAAGCGGCCTCCCAACCCCAGGAGAGCCCGATGCCTGTATCCCAAGATGATTTTGACGTTCTGACCGGCCCGCCGCCACGCCCCATTCCAAGGGTGCGTCATGGCCGACGTTGATCTTCCAGCCTGGTCGCCTGCCAGTTGGCGCCAGCGTCCGATCCGCCAGGCACCGGATTACCCCGATCCTGTCGCCCTTGAAGCCGCCGAGGAACGGCTGCGCCAATCGCCGCCCCTGGTTTTCGCCGGAGAGGCGCGGCGTTTGCAAACTGAGCTCGCCCGCGTCGCCCGCGGCGAGGCATTCCTGCTGCAAGGCGGCGATTGCGCGGAATCGTTCGACGAATTTCATGGCAACCTGATCCGCGACACCTTCCGTACTCTCTTGCAAATGGCGGTGGTGATGGGTTTTGGCGCCGGCCTGCCGGTGATTAAGCTCGGGCGCATGGCTGGGCAGTTCGCCAAGCCGCGATCATCGCCCAGCGAGACGATCAACGGCACAACCCTGCCGATCTACCGCGGCGACATCGTTAATGGCGCGCGCTTTGATGCGGCATCGCGCATTCCCGATCCAGCCCGCATGCAGCAGGCCTACTACCAAAGTGCGGTGACCCTGAACCTGCTGCGCGCGTTTGCCCAAGGCGGTTTCGCCGATTTGCGCCGGGTGCATGACTGGAACCGCGCCTTCGTCGCAGGATCGCCGCTCGGCCCGCGCTACGCCGCGATTTCGGCGCGGATTGATGAAAGCCTAGCCTTTATGAAGGCCGTCGGCCTCGCCCACGCGCCGCAACTGGGGGAAACCGAGTTCTATACCTGCCATGAAGCCCTGTTGCTGCCGTATGAGGAAGCCCTCACCCGCACTGACAGCCTGACCGGGATCAGCTATGACTGCGCCGCCCACATGCTGTGGATCGGCGAACGCACCCGCCAGCCGGACGGCGCCCATGTCGAGTTCTTGCGCGGCATCGGCAACCCGATCGGGCTGAAATGCGGGCCCGAAATGGCGCCGGACGACCTGCTGCGGCTGATCGATCTGCTCAACCCGGCCAACATCCCCGGCCGGTTGACGCTGATTACCCGCGTCGGCGCCGGCCGGATTGAGACCGCGCTGCCGCCCTTGCTGCGGGCCGTGCAGCGCGAGGGGCGGGCAGTGGTGTGGTGTTGCGATCCAATGCATGCCAACACCATCACCGCCAATAATGGCCGCAAAACCCGGCATTTTGACACCATCCTCGCCGAACTGCGCGGCTTCTTCGCCGTCCATCGCGCCGAGGGTACCCACGCCGGCGGCATCCATATCGAGATGACCGGCAAGGATGTCACTGAATGCATAGGTGGGGCGGCTGGGCTGGAGGCCGACGGGCTGGACGCGCGCTATCACACCCAGTGCGACCCGCGATTGAACGGCGCCCAGGCATTGGAACTTGCGTTCCTGGTTGCCGAAGAACTCAAGGCGGCGCGTCGGGGCGTCTGATTGCCAGTGTCGCGGCGGGCTGGCAGATTGGGGAATGACCGATATTTTTCATCTACCCCGCCCGCCGCGCGCCATTGTCTTCGATATGGACGGCACCTTGCTCGACACCGAACGGGTTTATGTGCAGACTTTTATCGAAACTGTGCCGCAATTTGGTTACACGCTCGATGAAAGCGCGCTGCATAGTTTGATCGGTAGCAGTCGGGAAATGTTCCAGGCCGGGCTACGCGCCCATCTTGGCGACGATTTCCCGTATGATCTGCATCGCGCGGCGTATGTCGCCCGGCGTGACGAATTGCTCGACGCGGGGGTGCTGCTGAAGCCAGGGGTGCTGGAACTGCTCGACGCGATCGACGCCAGCGGGTTGAAAATGGCGGTAGCGACCGCCGCGATGCGCAGCCATGCACAAACCCACCTTGCCCGCAGCGGCCTCGCGCCGCGCTTTGCGGCGATCATCACCCGCGACGATGTGGTCAATTCCAAGCCCAGCCCGGATATTTTCCTCGCGGCGGCGAACGCAATCGCCATTGCACCTGGCGATTGCGTGGCGATCGAGGATAGTTTCAATGGCGTACGTGCGGCCCATGCCGCAGGCATGATGACAGTCATGGTGCCCGATATCGTGCCTGCCAATGCCGAAATGCTGGGATTGACGGTCGCGGTGCTGAATGACCTTCATGGCGTGCGCCTGTTGCTGGGCCGCGCGCCGCGCTAAACAAAAATAAATCTATGCGGTTCAGTCTGTTGCCTTACTGCTGCCATTGGTCGCTACCATATAATGGTCGTTACCTTTTGTAGCAGGTTTCCCTCTTGGCTTGTTGTTCCCAGTGCCATAAACAGAGCACTCAGCATCAATTCCGCGTGATCGCGAGGAGCATGCCGCGCTTGCCGATATTTCCTGCGTCCCGCGCCCGCCATCATGCCATCTGACCATTCCGCCCTAGCGGCGCGGCCTCCGTTTCGGCTTTGGGGCGGTTTTGCGCGCGGCCATGGACCAAGCATCGCAGCGATTGCCATGCTGCTGGTGACGCTTGCTTTTGTACTCGCAACGTCAATGTTGTCGCCGTTAAAAGACGACGTTGCCTGGCTGTTGTACGTCGCGCGAAAATGGTTGGGCGGACAACGGCTTTACGAGGACCTGGTTGAGGTCAATCCGCCGCTGATCATCTGGCTTTATGCGATCCCGGCCTGGATCGCGGGACAGGCTGGTGTTGCGCCAAAATGGATCGCCAGCCCGTTTTTTGCCAGCCTGATGCTGGGCTCAGCCTGGTGGTGCGCCTGTCTGCTGCAAGGCCGCGCGCAAATTTTCGCCCGCCGCCTACCGGTTTTTTCTGTCATCGCCACTTTGCTGCTGCTGCTGCCTGGGGTTGAATTCGGGCAGCGGGAGCATCTGCTCGCGGCCGCAGTGCTGCCCTATGTCGTGCTGTTCGTACGTGGGCTTGAAGGTGAGCGGGAACCGCGCTGGACCGCCATCGCGGTTGGGGTGGTCGCAAGCCTGGGCTGCGCGCTGAAACCGTCTTACGCCATAGCCTTCGTGCTGATGGAAGTCGCCGGTGCCATGCGTGGGCATCGCCTGTTTCGCGCAGCGTCGCTGTCATTCGCCGCTACCGCGCTGCTCTATGGCGCGATGGTGGTGACATTCTGCCCCGCCTTCCTCACTAAAGGCGTGCCGCTGGCGCTCGCTCTCTACGGCGGCACCGATACGCCGATGTGGCAAATCATGTGGGAAAGCCGGCGATTGCTGTTCGGACAAGCGGTGGTGCTGGCGCTCTACTGGGTGAACCGCGACGCGCTGCAACGCAAATCGCCGTTCCTGCGCCACCTGGTGCTCGCACTCACGGTATTCGCCGTCGGCGCTACAATTTCCTATGTCTCGCAAGGTAAAAACTGGTTTTACCATCAATTGCCTGCAACCACCGCCATCGTGCTGGCGCTGCTGGTCTGGCTTGCGGTGCTGCTGTCATGGCGCGATTTGCCGCGGCGCCGGGTGTTGCTCAGCGCACCACTGCTTGCGCTCAGTCTGGTCGACTTCACCGCCGCCGGCTACGAACGCATGCGGCCCTGGGTCGGCGCCGCGGTCGAGCCCAACCAATCCACCGAAGTCCAACTCGCGCGGATCATCAAACGCGAAAAAGCCCGGACCTATATCGCCTTTTCCGAATGGATCGCCCTCGGCTTCCCGGTGGTGGACGATGCGGGCGTCACCTGGGCATCGCGCTTTGATTCGATGTGGGCGCTTAAAGGTGAACTCTGGCGCGCCCGCCAAGACGGCGGCGCGCCCAAAGACTGGCCCATCCGCGACTGGGTGGTGAAAGACTTCGTCGCCAATTGCCCCGATATCGCCGTCGTCGATACCAAATCCGGCGTCAACTACGTCGGCGTGCTGATCGGATCGAGCCCCGAATTCGCCGCCGCCTGGTCGCATTACCGGGAAATCGCCATGATCGGCCGCCTCAAAGTCCTCAAACACGACGGGACCGGCTGCACCAGCCCGGCCAAAACCGGCAGCCAACGGGAGTCGGCGATGGCGATGGAGTAGCGTTGAGGGACGGGAAGCAAGGCGAGGGGCGCTGCCCCCTCGACCCCCGCCGGGGCCGGGCCCCGGACGCCTGTCCCAAGAAAGCAAAGGTGGAATGAAGATGGGGGGCGAGATACTGGTTCGAACCAGTATCTAGCCCCCCATCTTCATTTCACCTTCTCTTAAGGGTTTGGCGTCCAGGGACCTTCCCTGGCGGGGTCTGGGGCGGCGCCCCAGCGCTTGCTTTCCGTCCCTCAACGCCGCTAAGTCGCCGTGCCGCCGACCGTCAGCCCGCTGATTTTGAGGGTTGGTTGGCCGACGCCGACCGGGACGCCCTGGCCGTTTTTGCCGCAGGTTCCGACCCCGGGGTCGAGTGCCATGTCGGTGCCAATCATTTCGACTTTTTTGAGGGCTTCGGGTCCGTTGCCGATCAGGGTTGCGCCTTTGACTGGGGCGGTGATTTTACCGTCTTCGATCATGTAGGCTTCGGAGGCGGAGAAGACGAATTTCCCGGAGGTGATATCGACCGATCCGCCGCCGAAATTGACGGCGTAGAGGCCGCGTTTGGTGGACCGGATCATGTCTTCGGTGGAATGGGTTCCGTTCAGCATGATGGTATTGGTCATGCGCGGCATTGGTGCGTGGGCGTAGGATTGGCGGCGGCCGTTGCCGGTCGGGCGGACCCCCATGAGGCGGGCATTGAGGCGGTCCTGAAGGTATCCGGTTAAGATGCCGTCTTCGATCAGGGTGCAGCGGCCGGTTGGGGTGCCTTCGTCATCGACGGTCAGGCTGCCACGTCGATCCGGCAGGGTGCCGTCATCGACCACGGTAACGCCCGGTGCGGCGATGCGCTTTCCCATCAGCCCGGCGAAGGCGGAGGTGCCTTTGCGGTTAAAATCGCCTTCGAGGCCGTGGCCGATCGCTTCGTGGAGCAGAATGCCGGGCCAGCCGGCGCCCAACACGATCGGCATTTCGCCGGCCGGTGCTGGGCGGGCGTCGAGCGCCACCAACGCAGTGCGCAAAGCTTCATCCACTGCGAGGTGCCAGGTTGCCGGATCGATCAGGCGGTCATAGGCATAGCGACCGCCGGTGCCATAGCTGCCGGATTCGCGGCGGCCCTCGCTTTCCACCACGACCGAAACATTGAGCCGCACCAACGGCCGCAGATCGGCGACCCTGCTGCCATCGGCGCGGATGATTTGCACCGCCTGGAATTCGCCGGTGATTGACGCCATGACCTGTTTCACCCGGCTGTCGCGCGCGCGGGCATAGGCGTCGATTTCGGCGAGGATGCCGGTGCGGGTGGCGAACGGCATCACCGCCAGCGGGTTGGCGTCAGTATAAAGACGTGCGTTGCTGCCAGGCGGGGCTTCGCTGATGTTGCCGTGATGGCCGGAGGTGACCGCGCCCACGGTGGTTGCCGCGCGGGCCAGCGCGTCCTCGGTGAGTTCACCAGAATGGGCATAGCCTGTTGCTTCATTGGCCACCGCACGCAGTCCGAAGCCGAGCGTGGTATCGAAACTCGCCGAGCGGATGCGCCCGTCATCGAGGCTGATGGCCTCGGACTCGCGGTATTCGAGGAATAATTCGCCATCATCGGCATCGGCCAACGCTTTCGCGGTCAGCCGCGTTGCCGCGTCGCGATCGAGTGTGGCGTCGGGCCGGTCGAAAAAGAGCTTGTCGGTGGCATCTAGAGCGGTGGACATGCTGGTTCCTAAGCGTGGGTTTGGGCGTGCAGCGCAACGATGGCGGCGGTCAGCAGCAGCACCGCCATCGCCTGATGCACGATCGCGAGCGGGATTGGCACCACCAATATCAGGGTGGCGATGCCGAGGCTGTATTGCAACAGGGCCGCGCCGACCAGGGCCAATGCCGAGCGCGGAGTGGTGCGGCGGATGATTGCCGCGGCGATCATGGCGCCCAACACGGCCAGCGTTGCCAGCGCACGATGATTGAACTGCACGGCGGCAAGGTTTTCCAGCCAGTTGCGCCAGGCAGGCTGCATTTGCCAGTAGCCGTCAGGCACCAACCGCCCGTCCATCAGCGGAAAACTGTTGTAAATCAACCCCGCATGCAGCCCCGCGACAAAGCCGCCGGCGGTGATGGCAAGGGCGATCAACAGAACGGCAAGCCCGGTCGCCAGCCGCGCGCGCGGCACTACCCGAATGCGGGCAGGGCGCAGCACACCCAAGGCGATCCATAGCACCGCCGCGTAAAGCATCAGTGCGAACATCAGATGCAGCACCAACCGCACCGGCGCGACGGCGCGGCTGTCGGCATCGAAGCCGGATGCGACCATAAACCAGCCCACCGCGCCCTGCATCCCACCCAACAGGAACAGCAACCCGAGGGCGGGGATGAACCGGCGCGGAATGCCACCGATGACCGTAAAGCCGATCAACGGCAGCAGGAACGCTAGCCCCAGCAGCCGGCCCCACAGACGATGCAGGTATTCCAGCAAAAAAATCCGCTGAAACCCGCCGAGGTCCATGCCTTTGTTGACCAGTTCGTACTGCGGAATTTTTTGATAGAGTCCGAACAGGCGCTGCCATTCCGCATCCGATAGCGGCGGCAGGGTGCCCATGATCGGCGCCCATTCCATGATCGACAGGCCAGACCCGGTCAGCCGCGTGGCGCCCCCCAGCGCGATCATCACGAAGATCATCGCAGCCACGATAAACAGCCAGGTCGCGATCCTGACCCGGTGCCGGCTGGCCACCAGCATTGCTAGCGCACCGGCATGGCGATGCGGCGGCCAACCCAGTCTGGCACTTTCAACATTTTATGCGCCTCGGCCGCTTCATCCAGCAGCGCACGGATATCGGCCGGCCAAGGTGTCACCTTGCGCCGCCCGAGATCGACATGCAGCAGCATGAGTTCCTGCATCGCGGCCAGCGTATTATCCGGCAGGCGGTACATTTCATGGGCCATGTGAATGCGCTTGTCGTCAACCGCGAGGATCTGGGTGACAACTTTCACTTCCTCGTCGAGGAGCAATTCCTGGACGTAAAGATTATGCGATTCAACCGCCATCGTGCCAAAATTGGTGCGCGCCTTGTAGTCGCCAAGCGGGCCAAGGCCGAAGCGGTTATAAGCGAGATCGCCGGCCAGATCGAACAGCACGACGTAGTAGGCCAAGTTCATATGGTCGTTTGAGTCAATCCAGGCCGGCAGCACGCGGCCGCGATAAAGGTCGAACGGGGTCGGGAACGGCATCTATGGTTTCCTGTCGCGGCGATGTCCTGCAATTCGTCCGGATTGGCAAGCTGTCAAGCGGCGGGGAGGTCGGCATGGTCTTTCCCGCGATGGATCACCGCTGACAACAGCCAGTTGATTGCGAAAATTCCCATCATCAGGTGGAAAAGGCCCGAACCCGCCGCGCCAAAAATGCAGCCGGCATGCTTAGCCTCGTCCCAACGAGCGTGGAGCGCGGATGCGATGTGATCGGCGTCGAAAGCGTGGCGCAGACCTAGTCCGGGTCGCTGCCACTCCAGTCGCTGCCGCCCGGATCGCCGCTGCCGGTATCTGTCCAGCCACCGCCGGAGCTTTGGTCGGTCCAGCCCTTGGACTCGCCGCCCTGTGAATAGGGATCGGCGGCAGGCTGGTTTGCCCAGTCGCCGCTGGGTTGGTTGCCATAACTGGGCTCGGGCGTGTAGCCGCCGGCCGATGCCCCGCCCGCGGGCGCGCTGGCGCCGCCGCCGGACGCCCCGCCAAACATGCCGCCGCCGGTGGAATGATTGCCGGAAAACAACCCCATGATGGCGTTACCGGCGACCATGCCGCCAGCCACGCCGGCAGCCGTGGTCAGCGCCGAACCAAGAAAGCCGCCACCTGGGCGCTGGAACATGCCAGGCTGATAGCCGGGCGCGTATTGCGGCGGCGGCGCGCCATATTGCGGCGGCTGGGCGTATTGGGGTTGCGGCGCAAATTGCGGCTGGGGCTGCGGGGCGGGTTGGCCGCCACCGAACATGTTGCCAAAGAAGCCCCGTGATTGCTGAGGCTGGGGTTGGGGCTGACCTTGCGGTTGCAGCGGCGCACCCCAGGGCGATGCCTGCTGCGGCGCCGGTTGGGTCTGCAATTGTTGCCGCGCCTGCTGCAATTCCCACTGCAGGCGCGTAATCACGTTCTGCGCTTCCGCCATCGCGTGTTCCTGCACGAAGGCCAATTGGGTGAGGCGGTAGCGCGCTTGCGGATAACGGTTGAACAAATCTCCGATCAGCGCATCGGCTTGCGGGTCCATTGGCGCCTGCGGGGCAGCTGGCTGGGTGGCGGGCACGGACCCGCCAATGCTGCCCAGCGCCGGCGTACCGCCGACCCGTTGTACAAAACCGGTGATCAGGTTGGCTTCTTCGGCGTTCATCAGATAGGTCCTGTGCTGAGAAGGGCGAGCGCGGCTGCATGACATCTGGCGTCATGAAGGTTCGGGTTCAAGATATACACCGATCCACGCCGATTGTGCAGTTCTGCCTTCTTTCTGCCCCGCGCGCATTCTATTGCGCCCTGCCACAATCGTCCTTAGAGCCGTCACATGAGCATTGTACCCAGCTTTCAGGACCTGATCCTGCGCCTGCACGCCTTTTGGGCGCGCCAGGGCTGCGTGATCCTGCAACCTTATGATGTGGAGATGGGCGCCGGCACCTTTCACCCCGCCACCACCCTGCGCGCGCTTGGCCCGAAGCCGTGGGCGGCGGCCTATGTGCAGCCCAGCCGCCGGCCGTCGGATGGGCGCTACGGCGAAAATCCCAACCGCTTGCAGCATTACTATCAGTATCAGGTCATCATCAAACCCAGCCCGGCCGATGCCCAGGCGTTGCTGCTGGAGAGTTACCGCGAAATCGGGCTCGACCCGAAGCTGCATGATTTCCGCTTTGTTGAGGACGATTGGGAATCGCCGACCCTGGGTGCCTGGGGCCTGGGCTGGGAAGTCTGGTGCGACGGGATGGAGGTCGGCCAGTTCACCTATTTCCAGCAAGTTGGCGGCATTGCTACAGTGTTGCCGAGCTTTGAGATGACGTACGGGCTCGAACGGCTAGCGATGTATGTGCAGAACGTGGAGCGGGTTTACGACCTCGATTTCAACGGGCGCGGGGTGAGATATGGCGACGTGTTTCTGCGCGCGGAGAAGGAATACAGCGCGCACAATTTCGAACGCGCCAACACGGCCATGCTGACCCAGCATTTTGCCGATGCCGAAGCCGAATGCGCGTCGCTGCTCGCAGGCCACGCGCCACTGGCGCTGCCGGCTTACGACCAGTGCATCAAGGCGTCGCATTTGTTCAATCTGCTTGATGCGCGGGGCGTGATCAGTGTGACGGAACGGGCCAGCTACATCGGCCGGGTGCGGGTGCTGGCGAAAGGGTGCTGCGAGGCGTGGTTGGCGGGGGAGGTTTCCGATGGGCGCTGAATTGCGGATTGAGAGTGATGATGCGGTGACGCTGGCGGCGGAACTGTCCAGTCTGACGGGCAAGACGGTTGAAGACGCGGTGATTGCTGTTCTGCGGGCAGGTGTCGCGCGGGAGCGGACGGCACAGGAACGGAGCCGGCAAATCAGGGAAATTGCTGCCGAGTTCCGCAGCCATTTCAAACCGCCATTCCCGACGTCCGATCATTCAGACCTTTATGGTGAAGATGGACTACCGGCGTGATCGTCGATGCGTCCGCAATGCTGGCCATTCTGCTTGATGAACCTGACGCCCGGAAGTTTTCCGATGCGATCGGTTTGTGCGAGGGCGCTCGGATTCCTGCACCGAATTGGCTGGAAGTGGCGATGAAGATCGAATCAATGACGGCGCTTGCCGGCAGTGGGCAGAACTTCGCGGATTCTATTCTGGCATTTTATATGGCGCGAAAGCTCATTCAGATCGAACCCTATACGGAAGAGCACTCGTCTTTGGCACGGGTCGCTTTTCGCCGTTTCGGCAAGGGGCGTCATCCAGCCGGCCTCAATTTTGGTGACTGCATTGCCTATTCGGTGGCAAAGTTTGAAAACGCACCGCTGCTGTTCAAGGGCAATGATTTCATCCACACCGACATCGAACCTGCATTGAAATCCTGATCCATGCCCGAATTTTTCCTCGAACTGTTCAGCGAAGAAATTCCCGCCCGCATGCAGGGCAAGGCGGCGGATGATCTTGCGCGCCTGTTGGCGGAGGTTTTGGCCGGGTTGCAGCCACGCCATTCGAAGACTTTTTACGGCCCGCGCCGCATTGCCTGCGCGGTTGAAATCCATGGCGAAATTCCCGCGAGCCGCACGATTGAACGCGGCCCGCGCAACAATGCCCCGGCGCAGGCGATGGCCGGGTTCTTGCGCAAGCATGGCGCCGATCTGTCGGACGTGCGGGAGGAAGCTGGGTTTTTCGTGCTCGATCGGGCAAGCCCGGCGGTCGCGGCGCAAACCCTGATTGCCGATGTGTTGCCCGGATTGTTGCGGCGCTTCCCGTGGCCGAAATCAATGCGCTGGGGCGGCACCAGCGCCTTCACCTGGGTGCGGCCGTTGCGGCGGATAACCTGCCTGTTCGATGGCGCGATTGTGCCATTCAGCCTGCGCGACGGCGATGATGACGGGCATGGGCTGGTGGCGTCCAATCTGACCGAGGGCCATCGCTTTCAGGCGCCCGAGGTTTTCGCGGTGGCGTCCTGTGCTGACTGGCAAACGGGGCTGCTGGCCCGCAAGGTCGTGGTCGATGCCGCCGAACGTCGGGCAGCGATTGCCACCGGGATCGCCCAAGTTGCCGCCGAGGCAGGCTGCAGCGTTGTCGATGATGCCGGTTTGCTGGACGAGGTTGCCGGCTTGGTTGAATGGCCGGTTCCGTTGCTTGGCCGGATCGGCGCCGCGTATATGGATTTGCCGGCCGAGGTTATGCAGGTCTCCATGCGGGTTAATCAGCGCTACTTCGCGCTGCGCACCGCAGACGGCAAGGCCGCGCCGGCGTTTGCGTTTGTCGCCAATATCGCCGCGACCGATGGCGGGGCGGCGATTATTGCCGGCAATGAACGGGTGTTGAGTGCACGGTTTTCGGATGCGCGGCATTTCTGGGATTTGGATCGCAGCATTCGGCTGGATACGCGGGTGGCAGCGCTGGATGCGATTACGTTTCATGCGAAATTGGGCAGCCAGGGCGCACGCAGCCGCCGCATTTCCACGCTGGCGGCGGTGATTGCGCCATTGCTGTCGGCAGACCCGATCCACGCCGCGCGTGCCGGTTTGTTGGCCAAGGCGGGCCTCACTGCCGGCATGGTCGGGGAGTTCCCCGAGCTGCAAGGCGTCATGGGTGGTTACTATGCACGCCAGGATGGCGAGGTAGCTGAAGTTGCCGACGCCATCCGTGACCATTATTTGCCGAAAGGCCCGACGGACTCGGTGCCGCAAGGTGCAGTGTCAAGTGCAGTCGCACTGGCTGACAAATTTGATACGCTGGCGGGGTTTTTCTACATCGACGAAAGACCGACTGGCTCGAGCGATCCTTACGCGCTCCGCCGTGCTGGGCTGGGCGTAATTCGGATTCTAAGAGAGCGTGGAATCCGATTGGGGCTCTTTGATCTCATTGCTTCGGCATTGAATCCCTATGAGGACTTAATAATTCGCCAGCAAACGGACGCTTATGTCGATGCGCAGGCCGTCGCCGATATCGCGCGTGGATATGAGACGCCGATTGAACAAACCGCTATCGTTGCAATCGACCTGCCCGACCATAGTATCGCGCAATTGAACCTCGTTTCATTCCTGCTGGAACGCCTCCGCGTCCAACTCCGCACCGAGGGCGCCCGCCACGACGTGCTGAACGCGGTGCTTGGTGCTGGAACTGACGATGATCTGGTTCGCATCCTCGCCCGCACCGACGCGGTTGCCGGTTTGTTGGGCACTGAGGATGGTGCCAATTTGCTTGCGGCCTACCGTCGGGCGGTCAATATTCTGCGCATCGAGGAAAAGAAGGACGGCCCGCATGGTGGCGCGGTCGATGCCAGCCTGCTGCGTGCGCCGGAAGAACAGGCGCTTGCCGCTGCCCTTGATAACGTCGCACCGGCTGTCACCACCGCCCTTGGGAACGAAGATTTTACCGGCGCGATGGCAGAGATGGCCCGGTTGCGTCCGTCGGTTTATGCGTTCTTCGACGCGATCCAGGTCAATGCCGACGACGCTGCGTTGCGTAAAAACCGCCTTCGTCTGCTGGCGCGCTTGCGCGGTGTGATGAACCAGGTTGCTGACTTTTCGCGTATCGACGGCTGAAGGAACCACCGGGCATGACCAAATTCGTCTACAGCTTCGGCGCCGGCCA